>CALLVY010000062.1 GCA_938015925.1 uncultured Saprospiraceae bacterium | reverse complement strand
AAACCTTGATTCCTCTACCTGAAAATATCCAATCCCCTTGAGTCGGTCATTTAAAATTTCTTTGATTATTTTGTTGGTACTCGTGCTGGATCAGGCATTGAAGATATGGGTCAAAACCCATATGAACTATGATGACAGCATTTTGATCTTTGGGCTAAGATGGGCCAAACTCCGATTCGTAGAAAACGATGGGATGGCCTTCGGCTTGGAACTCGGAGGAACCTATGGCAAATACGCTCTAAGTATCTTTCGTATCATCGCTGTTCTATTTCTAATCAACTTTTTAAAACGCTTGTCGAAGTCTGGTGCTTCCATGGGTATGCTGATCAGCTTTGCACTAGTCTTAGCTGGGGCAATAGGCAATATAATAGATAGTGCTTTCTATGGAATGATTTTCTCTGAGTCTCCTTATCATGGAGGAATCGCTACGATGTTTCCTCAAGGAGGTGGTTATTCTGGTTTCTTAAGAGGCAAGGTCGTCGATATGTTTTATTTTGAAATTGCTCGTGGTTACTTCCCCGCTTGGTTTCCATTTTGGCAAGGAGATGAATATGTTTTTTTCCGTCCCGTTTTCAATGTTGCAGATACCGCTATTACTACGGGTGTATTGAGCATCATTTTATTTTACCGAAAATTCTTCAACCAATTGGAAGAAGAACCTACGCTTGAAGAAAGTTCTTCAGGAGAGCCGAGCACTTCAGAGACGACAAGTACGAATTTGGAGGGGCCTGCAAACAATCCTCCCGAGGAGTAAAAAAAGGAAGAGAGGAAAACAGAAATAGTCTAACTAAAAAGGGCGCCGTCAGATTATGACAGCGCCCTTTTTAATTCGTTTTGTTTCGTTTTGTTTTCTATATCTAAAAGCATCAAATTTTCAAGAAAGAGTTGATTGCTTTGAGTACATTATCTACTTTAGCATAGTCAATGCTATAGTGAATAAATTTTCCATCTCGCTCCGTGATAACAATTCCAGCTAATCTTAAAATGCGAAGGTGTTGAGAGGTAATGGATTGCTCGAGTTTCAATGTATTGTAAATCTTATTGACATTGATGGTCTTGTGGCGGTCAATGAACTCGAGAATTTTCATCCGCAGGGGATGCGCCAAAGCGCGAAGAATCTCCGATGATTCTTGGAGTTTTTCGCTGTTAATTTTGACCTTAGCTTTTCTCATAGAACAGTTTTTTGTTTTGAATTTCAGACATTTCTCACTAGCAAATATGCGTTTTTTATTTATTAATACAAAAAAATAGTAATAAAAAATGCTGTAAACCAGACGGTTTACAGCATTTTTATAGCTAGGCTTATACTTTTACGCATAAATAACGTTCTAAAACTAATATAAATATTATCGTATAATAAAAATTGTTTATGCGTTAAAGATATATAGAGGGTTATTTTTAGTTTCGTATCACTCTCTAAGATGCCAACTCCTCAACCAATCTTGAAATCTGAGAAAGACGCTCCTTGTCAAGTGCGTAGAAAATAAATTTTCCTTGTCGCTCAGTGATTACAACTCCTGCTCTTCTCAAAATTGCTAAGTGCTGAGATGCTACTGATTGTTCCAGTCTCAATTTGATATAAATATCGGTCACAGTCATTCGATCATTCGCCTCCAAAAGATCGATAATGCTTTGACGCAATTTGTGGTTTACGGCGCGAAGAACCAATACAGCTTTTCTAAGTTCAGCATAGTCTAGCTGAATGTCTTTTTTCCCTTTTTTTAGAATAACTGTTTCGCTTTTTTGCTTTCTCATATTGATGTTTTTATAATTAGATAATACTACTCTCAAAGAGCCAAAAACTATACCAAAATAAGACATTATGATATGTTTTAAGGTATAAATATACTGAGGCTAAGGCATAAATAAAAATTTAAAATAAGAAATCGTTCCTAATCATCATGTGTTCATTCCTACAAAACCCTCTTGGGTTTTGTAATGTTAGGGGATTTAAAGTAGTGTGGAGAGAAATAAGCGAGATCAGCAAAAGCACTATTCTGAAAGGCTTCAACAGCTAAGGGTATCAAATGACTGGCAGAGGCTTTTAAATCGATAAAGCGAGCAAAGGGAGAATCCAAAGTAGTCTGACATTTGGGAGCGCCATTTCCGGAGAATACAAGGACCTGTTTTTTATTAAAAAAATCTTGATAAGAAGTCTCATCAATGATCTTGGCTTCGGTCTCTTTTAAGGTTTCCATGTTTTTACCATACAGCGTTGTATAGACTTCCATTCTACGCGCATCGATCATCGGCACAAAGAAAGCTTCGCTTTCTCCAGATTGTTTTTTGCTCGCCAAAGCCAAAGCCTTCAGACTATCAATAGCAATCAATGGCTTATCCAATGCATAGCCAATTCCTTTGGCCGTAGAGGTACCTATACGTAATGCGGTATAAGATCCTGGTCCTTTACTCAGGGCTATCGCATCCAGGTCTGCCAATTTTACTTGAGCAGCCTCTAAAGCCGCTTCGATCAATAAGGTAATCTGAGTACCATGTACATAAGGCTCCTTGGATTCCTGCAAGGACAGCAATTCTGTTCCTTTACTTAGGGCAATGGAACAAATTTCTGTACTGGTTTCTATATGGAGGATTAGAGGCATTTGAATAGGGTAGGTTAAAAATGCGAAATTAAGCGTTTCCTTCTGTTAAAAAAAATAATTCTTACTACACCAGGCTACTAAAAAAAAGAGCATATCCATAAGAAAGACAATAGTGTCTATCAGGCATTGAGTCGAGGTACTCACAAGTTTGCTTATCTCCTTCAGCAATATAAAAAGCCCGGAACTTGGTGAACAAGTTCCGGGCTTTTTATAAGCGCTATCCAGCTTAGTGTTTTTTAATTCCCAACCAGCTTTTTGTATCGCGCAGGGTCCGCAAATAACTTAATGGATTCTTTGATCTCTGGATCATTCTTCAAACCAACTTCGATTTTACCTTTTTGGTAGTAATACCTGCTGGCAATTTCTTTTTCAATCAAATTGATGATCTCTGTTTTATAATTCTGTAAATCATTCTTCTTACGATCCAGAATCTTTTTCTGCATTGCATCTATTTCTACTTTGACTTGATCGAGGTATTCGTCTTTCTTCGCAAACTCCTCTAATTTTTTCAGCGCTTTCTCACTATCCGTATCGTACTTAAAATTCTTTTGAACGACAAAGTCCAAAAACTGATCGTATTCTTTAAAGTTGAAATCTTGAGAAGCCGGGATTTCGGTATGCTTGAGACAGTATTGAGTGGCATAGTCGAAAATAATATTTTTAGTCACCAAGCCTTTTACAATACTGAGGTCCGTAGCCTTAGCCATTGCAAAGTCAGGACTTACACCACCACCATCGAGCACATTTCTACCATTTCTAGTCTGAAATGCCGTACGTAAAGAATCAGGAATATCTATAGGACTACCATCCTCGTAGCTCACGCCCTGGATACAACGACCGCTAGGAATATAATATTTAGCAGTCGTCATCTTTACTTTAGAGTTATATCCTACATCTCGTGTATTCTGAACCAAGCCTTTTCCATAAGACCGTTGTCCAATCAATACCGCACGATCCAAATCTTGTAATACACCAGATACAATTTCCGAAGCAGAGGCAGAACCTTTGTCGATCAAAACAACTACGGGCACTTCCTCATCGATTGGCTTATTAAGTGTTTTAAAGCTACGATCCCAATCTACTACCTTTCCTTTGGTCGTTACAACCAATTCATTTTTGGGAATAAAGACATTAGATACATTGACCGCTTCGGTCAACAATCCTCCACCGTTTCCTCTCAAATCGAATACGACTCCTTTGAGGTTCGGTTGTTTTTCTTTTAGTGCTTTCAAGGCGTCTCCTACATTTTTACCTGCATTCCGCGTAAATGTAGTCAATGCGATATAGCCCACATCGTCACTGATCATTCCTGAATAAGGAACATTGGGTACCAATACCTCATCTCTCACCATGGTGATTTTGAGTTCCTTGCTTTCTCCTGGTCGCTGAACCGTCAGTACAACTTCCGTTCCTGGAAAACCTTTTAGGATATTACTTACATCATCTGAAGTTTTGCCTTTTGCTGATTTTCCATCTACCGCCAAAATAATATCTCCTGCTTTTAGTCCTGCTTTTGCTGCTGGACAATCGGCGTAGGGTTCGGTGATCGTTACATAATCGCCCATCTTACGGATCAATGCTCCGATACCATTGTATTTACCATCGGTGATATAACGAAATCCTTCGATCTCTGTTTCCGAAATATAATTGGTATAAGGATCTAAAGATTCTAACATGGCATCAATACCTGTTCGCATCAGCTTTGCCGGATCGAGGTCATCTACATAAGAGGTGTTGATCTCTTTGTAGAGGTTGGTAAAGATTTCAATGTTTTTAGAAATTTCAAAGTACTTGCCATTATCCGTACTGATCGTACTCATGGTAATTAAGGCAAGCATTACCATTCCTAAAACTTTAACTGTGGATTTCATATAGCACTATTAGATGGTTCAATATTTCTTGTAAAATAACAAAAGTGATTCTCTGAATATAGTTTTAACGATAAATTCTAGTTTATCGCCTATAAGTAGCAATAAAAATGTAGCTAAAGCAAATAATATTACCAAAAATGATAATATCAAAAACGATAGTTAAATTTTTCACTTGATCACTATAACATGGATTTTCGTCACGACTCCTTGAGATAAGCTAGATCAACTAGCCTGATTTTCGAGGAACAAGGGGGATTATTCCTTAAAAACGAAGTCTTCCTTACCTTAAAGAAATAAAAATGATGCCAAGCTTAAGATTGCATAGCTCTAAGCCAAAAAACTTTGCACCAAAGCTAATAATTCCTTTGGCTTTTCGGCATGTACCCAGTGTCCGGCATCGGCAACCGTATGCATTTCAGCAGCGGAAAACAGGTTCTGAATTTGTGGAAGGTCCGTTTCTTGTAGATAATTAGATCGACCACCTTTGATAAAAAGGGTCGGTTCTTCGAAAGCTTGATCGCCGTGGATGGATTTTAAAATCTCTTCATATTTGGAATGCAAGACTGGAAGGTTCATTTTCCAACGATAGCCTCCTTCTTTTTTGCGACTCAGGTTTTTTAGGAGAAATTGGCGGATGCCAAAATCTGATATATGTGTTGCCAACAATGCTTCCGCCTCCTTTCGACTTTGGATCGTATCTATTGGTACCTGCAAAAGGGCATCGTAAATAGCACTATGATTTCCGGTGTTTTGATCTGGGCCAATATCCACCACCACGAGGCGATCGACCATCTCTGGATTATCTAAGGCAAATTGCATCGCCGTTTTTCCTCCCATGCTATGTCCGATGATATGGCTTTTATAAATCCATTGGCTTTCCAGAAATTCCCGCAGATCCTCCGCCATGATGGAATAATTGAAATCCTCTGAATGGGGAGAACGCCCATGATTCCGTTGATCGACGATAAAGACCGAGTAATTCTTTGCAAGTTCTTTGGCAATGGTTTGCCAATTATCGAGCATCCCAAAAAGCCCGTGCAAAATGACAACCGGATCTCCTTGTCCGAAGGATTTAAAATTAAGTTCCATAACCTAAAGGTAGGAATTTTTACATTTCCCAGTACCGCTTAAGCCATTGATTGCTCTTCGATATTTTTTCATTAGCCTTCCCGCTAATAGCATCACCCACTCCATCTAAATAGATCTAGCGTGGCCTAATTTTTGCTTTCTCACTAGTGTTCTAAACCGGAGTATTCAACTCCAACCCAAAATTTTAAACACAATAAAATACATCAACATTGAGACCTACACTAGCAAGTTTATTTGCATTGATTTTGACCAGCAATTTTCTATTCGCTCAAAGCGAGTCGGCACCTTTTAGCCGGTTTTATTACCACATTTCTGTACAAGCAGCAAATCCTGCAGAATCTTTTAGCAAAAGTATCAAGGGAGAAGAAGCAGCAAAATTTGATGTTTCCAGTTTTTTGGCACAACAAAAAGAGGAAGATCGAGTGAAGATCTCTGGTGAGAAAACGAATAACACCGACCGTATTTCCTTTACTTATGATTCTAAAAACTTGAAGCGCAATGGCGATTGTTCTGATTTCTGCGAAAAAGTAGAAAGTTTGGTTCGCGTTCCTTTTTTGGGCGTTGCGATCACACCGATGGATGATTTTAGTGGCGTCAGAATCGACCACCTTTTTGACAATAGTCCTTTAAATGAAAAAGGAATTGAAGCGGGAGCGATCATTACTTCTGTAGATGTTCATGAAATTGCTGATCCGTGTAATTTGATTTCTGCGGTATCTAAGCAGGAAGTAGATCAACTGGTAGATATCAATTATCTCCAAAATGGAAAATCTCTTTTCACGACCGTCAAGCTAGCTTATCGCGTAAAGAAAACAATCACTTGGGTTAATTGCTGTCAATTGACCAGCAATACGGCGCTTCCTTTGGAAACAAGCAAAATGACTTTGAATGTTTTTCCAAATCCAACCGTTGGTTTTACTCAATTTGAATTTAGCAGTTCTAGTTTGGCAGAGACGCAAGTGCGGCTATCGGATTTCAGCGGTCGTGTGATCAAAGAAAAAACGATTCTTCCATTGAATGGTGCCTGGAGCGATTATCTAGACTTGAGTTCTTTTGGAGCAGGAGTTTATATTTTGCAATTGGAGCAAGAGCAGGAAGTACTTACGGAGCGGATTGTGGTGGTACAGGAATAAGCTGTTTTCTAAGCAGGTGGTCAAAATTGTGTTACCAATAAATTGAGATGAATTTTGTTTTTAGCCGAGGCATGAACGAGCAAGGCTCGTGAACCGCAAAGCGGACGGGGGGCTCAAGGCGATGCCTAGCATCGGCGAGGCTTTTTAACGATGGATAAGAATAAAAGTCGCTCAATTTATTAT
>CALLVY010000061.1 GCA_938015925.1 uncultured Saprospiraceae bacterium | reverse complement strand
TTCAATCAAGGCGGGTTCACTCAATCGTTTAAATGCAATATTAAATATGAAGGTGTTTAAAGTTAATCGTGCGCAACGACCTGACTCGGAATACCTCCATATTTCACCATCCCGTTTTAGAAAGATGCTTTAGATTTTTTGTATCTATTCAAGCGTTCGATCGCCGAACTTTACCGATCAACCAGCAATTCAAAATCTTATCAAGCTCAAGTATCTATCTCTATTTCACATAGTACGCGGTCGAAGGAATTGACCCCAGTCTAAAAAGCTCCCGACCAAAGGCCAAACGAATTAAAATACGGAGCCTCCTACACAGACTTCTTCAGCTAACAAAAATCAGCATCTCTGCAAACAAAAATCACTTCCTACCTCAGTGAGTCACCTTATATTTGCTTCATGAAGAATGAACCAACTACCACCTTCTAAGAAGGTGGCTTGACAATTCCTGAAGGCACAGCCTTCTAAGTCTTAATGCCAATGTCAGGTTCAAAATTCCTCAACAAGATTCTTCCTATTTCAATGGCATTGCCCTCATACCTATACGCTCCAAACAGGTCGCAATTATCAGAACGTGAATGCAAAGCTCTCTGAACATGACCACCTCCAAAGTAGGTGTATTTCTAAATTAAAAATAAATCCCTCTTCCGTTTCCACCCACTAACAAAAATCACCCTCGCAGCAAACAAAAATCACTTCCTACCTCAGCAAGGCACTTTATCTTTATCCTATCAAAAGATTAAAACGGTCATTTCAAATCAAAACACCATAAATTAAATAATATGAAAAACTATCCAAAGCATTACGAACAACTGGTTCAACAAATGGGCAAACTTGGCCAGGCAATTCCTAACACTATGACCAGTTTTAGTAAACTACATAAGTCATCATTAGCAGATGGTGTTCTAAACCCTAAAACAAAAGAACTAATCGCACTCGGTATTGCCATCACGGTTCGATGTGATGGTTGTATTGCATTCCACGTACATGACGCAATGAAGGCTGGCGCTACAAAAGAAGAGATTACCGAAACCATTGGTGTTGCAATTATGATGGGAGGAGGACCTTCTGTGGTATATGGCTGTGAAGCCTTGGAGGCGGTTGAGCAATTTGAAGCCGTGGAAGCATAGCTACAAGAAGAGAAAATTGGAAACGCATCCAATGTTAATTGGACAGCAATAATCCATCTAAGACCTTTACTAAATTTTGACAATTTATTAAAGGTCCACTTTTGAAATTATGATTCGAATTAGGCAATTTTCAAATCAAAAAACATGAACCAAATAACCCGCGTATTAGTCGCACTCGATTACAGCACAATGGATGATCAGCTTTTGACTTTTAGTCGTCAGCTCACAGAGTTAATGGATGTAGAAGAAATCTATTTTGTTCATGTAATTCCCGATTTATTTTTTCCAAACAAATCAGAAATGCCTCTAGCTGGCGATCTCCTTGTAAGTGCTCCCATCGATGAAAAAGTAGAAATTACAATCAAAAAGAAGGTCGCCCGATTTTTTACAAACCATCCAAATAAAATAACTATTTCCGTAGACATTTTGGAGGGAGTACCTTTTGAAAAAATATTGAACTGGATCAGCATTAAGCATATAGATCTACTCGTCACCGGAAGAAAGAAACAAAGTGAAGGTAGTGGACTCACTGCCAAAAGAGTTGCACATCAAACGGACTGCCATGTATTATTTGTCCCTGAAGAAAGCACTCTTAGTCCCAAGAACATAATGGTCCCTATTGATTTTTCAGTCCATTCTGTAAACGCGATAAGAATGGCTTTAGCCTTTAAACGGCGAATACCAAATGTCAATATTCAAGTCGTACATTCCATGCGATTCCTTTCTTACGATTACTATTATGGTCTAGATGATGACCCCATTTTCCGAAAGGCATTTCAGGCACAAAAGATGGAAGATTATGAAACCATGCTAGAGGAGCACCATTTAACTACAGAAGATATTGAGCTGGTATTTCTTGACAACCCACAGATAAATGCCGCAAGAGATTTGCATGAATACGCTAAAGAAGAAAAGGCTGACTTAGTTATAATGGGAGCAAAAGGACATACTGGATTTAAGTATTTTTTCTATGGAAGTGTAACGGAACGCTTTGTTGGTTTGTGTGAAAGTATTCCGATTTTCGTAGTTCGTTAAAATTTAAAAATCATTTATCATGGAAAGAAAAACATTTAAAGATCTCCATAAAGACCTCAATTGGTCTACGCGCATTTACACTTTGATGACCATTGCGACAATACTACTATCCATCCTATTTGATGCCTGGTCGTACAATTGGGCATTTACTATGATCGTTGCAATTGCTATTGTTTTATTCGTGGAAACTTTTGCGATTTATTTTTATAAATATCCGAAGACTCTACGGATACTTCGTCTTATGTTATTCCTTATACTTATGACCTTGCTTTTAATCGGAGCATCTAGCTAGGCTTAATACATATTGATCGCTACAAATCGTCTGAATTTTTTCTTCAAAGATTCCATCTTTTTTACAAACTTAGTTTGCTCCTTCTCTATTCGATTAAAATCCCAATCATCCCTACTCTTTCTTACTTTAATGGTATCATTGATTTTAATTTGAGCAGCTAACAGTTGTATCTGCTTTTCTTTTTTATAGAAGATAAGTTGGTATTCATCTACATGTTCGATAATAGAAAATAGATCCAAATGCTTTTCGACAAGAAGGTTTAGTTCTTTTTGAAAAACACCTAACTCTTCTCTATAGAAATCGAGTTCTTTAGACCATTTCTGATAAGACTGGTGCTGCTCTATAATCATGTTCATAATTTTACATTTCAATCAAGTCAGTAATTCTAACACAATACTCTAGTTTTTCAAATACCAATTCCTCCTTCAATATTCTATTAAATTCGCGAACTGTCGGAGTGATCAGATACTGAACAGTATCCCCCTTTGACAAGTCTTTGACTGCTGTGATTTGTTGAAGCCTTTCCAAATCTTTTGGTTCTGTAGCGATGGAAATCGCAAGATTCATTTGTACATCTAAGCTCAAAATCGCTATCTCCCAATTCTTGTCATCTCGCTTGTTATTTAATATCTGATGTCCTCGAAACATAGTCAACACTTGATCTTTTCCAATTTCAAATAAAGTATCTCTTTTTGTGATCTGAGTGTGAACAATATCGTCAATAATAGTTGTCGGAAACCATTCTTTTTCTCCTTCCAATTTAATACTACCATTTTTCAATTCCACACCTTCCATCGTATCTAGAACTGACATAGGCATTGCAATATCGTATAGCCTTTCTTTGCAAAATACATTGTCTGAAATAATGATAAGGGAACTATCCAATTCGGAAAAGTAGCTGCCTTTGTAATAAGAAAAAAAGGAAGGTTGAGCTTGATACCCTTGGGGCTGATGCTCTGTAAAGATGACTGGCGTTTCACAACTTAACAAGTTGAACACAAAAAATAACGTTGTGAGATAAATTATATTTTTCATAATTATTGTTTTTACTTTCAACAATAAAGAGCCTAGCCATATACAGCTAGGCTCTTCAAACTGTCAACATTAAAATATTTTATCTTGGCTAAATCACTACTTCACCAAGATTACTATTAACTATGTATTTTGCCTCCGAACAAAATTATTTTGTCCCCGTTTTTTTAACCGGGCATGTAGACACTCCTATCAAAGTATAGAATGGACATATTCCAAAAAATGCGGTTATAGCGAGTACAATTCCGACAAAACCAGCCACTACTTTCAATGCCCCCGTAATGACCCCAATGTAAACCAGCATGTAAAGAATCGCAACACCAAATAAGCGCAACAAACGATCTGTATTTCCCATATTGATTTTCATGGTAAATGTTTTTAAAGGTGAATTAAACAACTTCATAACTTCTATTACAAAATTAGGCTATCGTGCATATCAAAACACTGACTTTACCCCCACCCTAGCATTGATCTTAATCACTAACTAGAAGTCAATCCAGTGCATCAACTTAAAATAACGCAGAGTACATTTAAGTGGGTCAATTCATCTTTCATGATTGGCATCTTTTCATTTTCAATTCATTGCAAATCCATTCTTTTTCCACTTACTATCTTTTGCATATTGCTTAAATATGGCATTTACTGCTCTCTTGATTTTCTTATCCACATTCGGCATGCCTTCGTAAACATGGTCAGAGGTTTTGCCATGCCAGACTACCAGATTATTGGCTTTGTCTATTATGTCAATGACCAAAGTCCCTTCCTCATATTTGTAAACACTTGGGTAAGCAAAAAAACGCCAGCGACTATAATGGTCGTAATAGTAATCAACACGTGTAACGCTTTTAACAGTAATAAACCATGAAACTAACAGGTCTGGATTGTCCTTTTTTTGGTACCCAAGTTGACCTAACTCAGATTCAATCGCATGCTCGATTCTTTGTTGGTTAATTAGGTTAGCCCCCAAGGGAAAGTTGTGATCGTGATTTAAATAATTATAACTTTTGAAATTATTAAACACCGTTTCTGATTCGTAATCACTAGTTATGTGGTAAGTAGTAGCACAATTTGAAAATAGAATTAAAATGAAAGAGAACAGAAGGATTTTTTGAATTTTCATGATTTGTTTTTTTTGAATTAAGTCGAACTTAAAAACAAATCAAAGAAAGGGGTTTTGGACTTTGGATACCTTGACAGAAGTCAGTTAAGGAATTGAGATTTATCAAAAAATAATGTTTAAGCAGCTGTTTAATTGAACAATAAGTAATTCACGGAATTATTCAAGCTAGCCGTTTTCTCCATTTAACAATTTCATACCAAATCACGAATAAAAAACCAAGACTAATACTTACAATTAGTTGTGTCATATCTAAACGCTCAAATTGAAAAAACCGAGTCAAAGGTTTTACAAAAAGCAGTAATCCCGTGAGAAGTACAGTAACACTTAGTATCAAACCCACTAGCTTATTTTTGTATTTAAAAGTGGTAAAAAGGGAATAGTAAAAAGAGCGGTTGACTAAAGTCAAAAAGATATTAGAAGTCATCAAAGTGGTGAATACCATAGCCCTGGTGATGGCTTCATTAAAGTTTTGCCAGACGGCATATTGATACACCAATAAAACGCCCACGGTGATCATTAGTCCTTGAAAGACACTAGTCATTAATTCATCCTTACTAAAAAAAGTATGGCTAAACGGGCGTGGCTGTTGACTCATGGTATTCTTCTCCATGGGTTCGTTTTCATAAATGATGGAACAGGTTGGGCCCATAATTAACTCCAATAAAATAACATGAACTGGTGAAAAAATATTGGGATAAACCCAGCCTAGGACTAGTGGAATAAAGACCGTAAGAATGATTGGAATATGAATCGAAATAACGTATTGAATCGCTTTTTTTAGGTTGGTATAAATCTTTCGCCCCATAGCGATTGCATCTACCATTTTTGACAAATCATCCTCAAGTAAGATCAGAGATGCTGCTTGTTTAGCAATTTCAGTTCCTCGCTTCCCCATAGCAATACCGATATGAGCGGCTTTAAGGGCTGGTCCATCGTTGACTCCGTCACCTGTCATTGCGACAATTTCATTTTGAGATTTCAAGGCATTAATGATTCTCAATTTTGCTTCAGGAAACATACGGGTGAATACATTGACATGTTGTACTTTATCTTCCAAGTCAGTGTCGCTAAACTTCATCAAATCCGTTCCATTCATACTTTTTTCATATCCTTTAAACCCGATTTGCTTTGCAATGGCCCTAGTCGTAATTGCATTATCTCCCGTTATTATTTTCACTTTAATCCCTGCCTTGGAGAAATTTTCGAGGACAGATTGAATGTTTTTCTTTGGTGGGTCATAGAAAGCGACAATGCCTTTAAAATTAAATTTAAAGTCTTTTTGTTTTCCTGGAAAATCACTCCCTTCAAAATTGGCCACCCCCACCCCCAATAGTCTGTACCCCTCAAATGCTAAGTACTCAATCGCTTCTTCTGTTTGTTGTTTTTCTAAATCTGTCAAATTAGAAACAGCCATCAAAGCCTCCGGTGCTCCTTTTGCAGCAATGATTCGATTTCCTGTGGTGTTCTCAAAAATATGTGTCATCATCGGCGGCGTTCCACCTAAAGGATATTCGTGAATCAATTCATAATCCGACCTTAGATCAAGTGGATTTATTGCTCCATAAAAATCGTGCAAAGCCATTTCCATGGGATCAAAAGGAATCGGTTCGCTTGCCCACATAGCCAGATTGACAAGTTCTCTTTCTATATCCTGTAGCGAATCACCTATTTTATGAATTTGATCATTCTCTATGGTAAATAATTTCGCTAAAGACATTTTATTTTCTGTGATCGTTCCCGTTTTATCGATACAGATAACGGTGGCCGACCCCAGTGTTTCTACCGTTTTCATTTGTTTCACAATAAGCCCTAGCTTCATCAAGCGCCAAGCACCTAAAGCCATGAAGGTCGTGAATGCTACTGGAATTTCTTCTGGCAAAATACTCATAGCGAGCGTCAAAGCATTCAGCAACGATTCCAACATGCCATAGCCTCGAAAGAAATTAATAGCCCAAACAATGAGAAACACAATGGCTCCCGCTATCACCATCTTTTTGACAAAATCGTTGATCTGAACTTCTAAAGGTGTTTTTTCCTCTGTAATATTCTCTAGACTTTTACCGATTTTTCCAATCTCAGTTGTATTACCAATAGCAGTAACAGTAGCGATTGCCAGACCACTTACTACGGTAGTTCCTCGAAATATTTTATTATCTAATGTCTTTATATTTTTAAAAACGGAGAAGGATTCTCCTGTAAGAATTGATTCGTTGACCGAAAAATCATTGGATTGCACAATCGCTCCGTCGGCAGCTATCGTGGCTCCTTCATCAACCATTAACGCGTCACCGATCACGAGTTCTTCTATTTTTATTTCTACGATAACTCCGTTTCTGATGACCTTGCAATTGGGCAAGTTGAAGTTTTTTAGTTGCTCCAATGCATTTCGACTTCTTGAGTCTTGGTATAAAGAAATAGACGCAACCAAGACAATGGCTATTGCCAAAAATAGTCCATCACCAATATCTCCACTTATGAAATAAATCACCGAAGCCAATAACAGCAAAATTACCATGGGCTCTTTCATCAAGCTCTTCAAGGCATCTAGCAGGCCATTTTCTTTTTTGAAGTCTAGATCGTTAGAACCGTGTTGATTGCGAGACTGGATGACTTGCTGATCAGTCAGGCCTTTTATGTTAATATCTGTTGTTGGCATAACGAAACTAGTTGATGAAAAATGTTCTTTTTTTTGTAACAATCCACTGCCTTTATAGTCACTGAACAAACATCAGGAAATGCATTTTAATTTATTGTGCGACACCCTATGGAGTCGGTCAAACAGGAGGGCTCTATGGACTGACGTCCTAAAATCCTTTGACCTCCCTGAGGTCAGTCTAATCATCTTCGAAATATTTTATTAATTGATGTTACAATAATTCAGTGACCTCAAAGAGATCAAAGGATATATAGTACAATTAAAATTTTCCGACCCCCTTAAGATGTCGCACCCTCGTGGAGAATCAAAAAAACACGAATAAAAATTCTATACCTCTTGTAAATTCTGTCCAAAAAACCGTCAGGCGAGAAACAACTAAGCGAAACACTGATTAGCAATAATCTCACCATCTCCCATTTCAATAATTCGATCCGTCTTTTTTGCAAAATCTAAATCATGCGTCACTACGAGCAAGGACAGTTTGTTATTGACACTCAGGTCTTTGAAAATATTAAACACGTTGTCAGAGTTTTTGCTATCTAAGTTCCCCGTTGGCTCATCTCCCATAATGATAGCCGGATCATTGATCAGCGCTCTAGCAATAGCCACTCGCTGTTTTTGACCACCCGAAATCATAGACGCTTTTTTGTAGGCCTGAT
The DNA here is from genome assembly GCA_938015925.1 of uncultured Saprospiraceae bacterium. Classification (GTDB taxonomy): domain Bacteria; phylum Bacteroidota; class Bacteroidia; order Chitinophagales; family Saprospiraceae; genus CALLVY01. Next base: position 3,005 of record CALLVY010000061.1, on the reverse strand, counting down.
CTTCTATTCCTAGTATAGATAGTTTTTCCAAGGCATCACGCTTGATTTCTTTTTCACTTTTTCTAGCCAATTTTAAAGCTGGTAACATGACATTTTTCAAAACCGTAAATTCAGAAAGTAAGTAATGAAATTGAAAAACGAATCCAATCTTCTCGTTTCTAAATCGAGCTAATTCTTTTCCCGACTTGCCAGTTAATCTTTCACCGCCCAAAAAAAGTTCTCCTTTGTAATCCGTATCCATGGTTGACAAAATGTACAAGAGCGTTGATTTACCACAACCGGATTTTCCCATAATGGAAACAAATTCTCCTTCTTCAATTGAAAAAGAGATATTTTTTAGCACCTGAAAAAGAACAGGATTTGTAAAAAACTTATCGATATTTTTAGCTTGTAGTACGGCGCTCATTAGTATTAATTTATTGTCCTCTGATAATTTCCACAGGATCTATGTGTTCTGCTTTTCTTGCAGGTAAGTATCCCGCTAGAAAAGTAGAGGCAATTGCAAACACCATCCCAATGACATAAAAGGCAGGTTCAAAATTTACTGGGTACGTTTTGATCGTCGGTAGGGCTTCTGTCTCAAAAGGTGCGTGACTTATTAAAACAGAAATCCCGAAGCCCAGAGCTAAACCCAATAATCCTCCTAAAACTCCAATGATAAGTGCCTGACTGATGAAAATCAATTTTACATCCAAACCTGAGAATCCAGTTGCTTTTAAAATCGCAATGTCGTTCATCTTTTCATAAATGAACATGTTGAGGATATTGTAAATACCAAAGCCCGCAACAATCAGCAGAGTAATAGAAACGGCGTAGGTAATCAGGTTGCGAATAGCTGTACCTGTTTCGAATTGTGCGTTTGCCGTTTTCACGTCCAAAGCGGTCAGGTCATGTTGCTTACTGATCGCAGCAGCCATGGACACAGCATTTTCCATGTCCCAGAGTTTTACATTTATGTCGGAGATGTAATTTGTATTTTCCCCGATTAACTGCTGTGCCATTTTCAGGTTGACATAGCTTTGTATATTATCTAGGTCAGCCAATCCACTTTGAAAGATGCCCACTATTTTTAGTGGTACAACACCACCGCTTACCGTACTCACCTGCACTCGATCACCAACAGAAAGCAACATCTTAGCTGCTACTCCGGCACCAAGTAAGATTCCATTTTTATTTTTCAACAAATCCTGTGGGCTGCCTTTTACTATATAATCATCGAAATTAAACAAGCGAATTTCGTTTTCAATATTGATTCCGTTGACCAGTCCATTCAATTCTGTAGAGCCAGACAGGTAGAATACTTTAGCAGAAACTTGTGGCGTAACACCTTTGACTCGCTCATCACTTTTAAGCGCTTCGATTAAAGGCAAAGCATTATGAATACGAATTTGATTTTTCTTAGGCTTTACAGAATGGACGACATTTAAGCCATTTCTAAATCTAGAGACTAGATCTATAGGTTGCACTTCGCTTCGTTTCACTTCGTTGTAGATATGAATATGCGGTGTCCTATTTAAAATCAATCCATCAAGTAATCCATTTAGTCCTGTCATAAAGCTAACTAGGATCACAAAAGTACCGATACCGAAAGTCACCCCTAGTGCAGCTATTCCTGATTGCTTAATTCTAGAAAGCAAAAAGGTTTTACTAATATCTAAAATGATTTTAAAGTTGCTCATTGCACTTCCGGTTTCATTAAGATGGTGGAAGTATCAATCCCTGAAACAATTTCTACGTAATTTATATTTTGCAAACCCGTTTTCACTTTGACTTCTCCTCCCTCTTTTGTCTGCACAATTTCACCTTCCTTTAAATAGCTTAGAGGGATCGTAATTGCATTTTCTTTTTCCTCCAATACGATATTAGCTTCACCCGACAAACCTGCGAATAGTTTGACTGGAGGTTCAATAAACTGCCCTTCCACTTTAAACGTTTGTGATCGACTATCCTTTAAAGGAAAAATTTTAATAATCTCTGCTTCGAAAACCTGCCCTTTGTAAGCATCTAGAGTGATGTAGATCAGTTGACCTAAGCCCACTTTGACAATGTCCACTTCATCAATCAGCATTTCTATAATAAAGTCATTTGCTCTTCCAATTTGTGCTAAGGATTCTTGAGTTGAGATCAGTTCTTTTTCTTCTTTTCGCAAAGCGTAAATTCGACCGTCCATTTTGGCTTTAATGGTATAATCCTTTAAGCTAGATTCAACTTGCTGCAAGGTGAATTTTGATTGTCTGTATTTATTATCGAGTTCTAGTTTGGTCCGTTCATATTTTTTCTTTAGTCCCTCCAAATTAGTTTGAATGAGTTCATATTTTAATGCTTTATTCTCTAGTTCATTTTTAGATCCCACATTATTTTCCCATAGACTTTTCTGTCTGTAATAGTTTAACGAATCTAATTTTAGTTGGTCTTTCACTGATCTGATTTCGTCAGTGATACCAGATAAGATAGCAGCTTGATCCCGATTATTATTTTTTGCAAAATCCATATTCAGCTTGGCACTTTCTCTACTAATGCGCTGGTTGCTTGTCGATATTTGAGCGAGTGCTTGTCCTTTTTTGACTAGATCCCCTTCTTTTACATATACACGATCGAGCAAACCAGGGATAACCGAATAAGCATTATAAACATCTTGTGGCACAATCGTTACGGATGCATATACCGATTCAGAAATGGCTTGTATTGAAGGTTTTGTTGTTTCCATTTCAACTTCACAAGAAATCAAAAACAAAGAGACCACAATAAATAATAAAAATTGACGCATTTCATGAATGTTTAAAGATGGTAATATTTAGAAGTTGTTGGAACCTTATTGCTCACTGCATCTTTGGCTAAAAAGAAATTCCCACTTGCAAACCCAATTTCGGTTTCACCCCAGTGTACTCCAGATCAAATACGCCATAAGAAGGTTCATAATAGTAGTCATCTGGATTATCAAATCCATCATAGGAATCCATTACATCCGATTGTCGAATACCTCCTCCTATATAAAAGTCCAATAA
>CALLVY010000060.1 GCA_938015925.1 uncultured Saprospiraceae bacterium | reverse complement strand
CGGCTAGGATCGGGAACCATTCGCCTCGATTAATAAAAAAATAAACTCAGATATAACATATAGATATTTTTGAGCACCTGCTTAAAAGAAAAAAGATGAAACGAAGCCCAAGTCTCTCCCTGTTGGTATTGCTATTCTTAATCACCAATTGTACCACCAAACCTGCCGCGACCAATCCAGCCGCTCTCAAGATTCTAAAATTTCAAAGTCTTCTGGATTCCATTTATCAGAGAAAATGGTAGGCGCACTGTGAAAGGAATAAAGTCTAGGGTGTTTCGTCAGAGAGAATTAAGGCCATTCCAACCTTTTACTTTGGTTTCGACACTTAAATAGGAGGATCTTCACATAGAGATAGTCTATAGCTGTTCAAATATTTAATCACTTAAAAAACGATTTATGAAAACCTACTCCTTGTTCTTTTTTATGCTTTTATTGTCCCTTTTTACCTTTTCTTGCTCCACCACCTCTAAAAATATCAGCTCCAATTCTCAAGAAATAGCACCTGCTAAAGCCAAAACCAACCCAGAAGTGGTCTATTTTATTTATAAAAATGGCGAATATACAGAAGCAAGCTTAGACCGTAAAGTCGAACCCTTGGGAGGAGATAAAGCCTTTTTTACCACCGCCTATTCCAGTATGAAATATCCCCCTAATGCCAGAGAAAAAGGGGTGCAAGGAACCGTTTGGATCACCTTAGTAGTCAATGAATTGGGGATTTTGGAAGAAGCAATACTCAAACAGGGAATTGGCTCAGGATGTGATGAAGAAGCCTTGAGGTGCATAAAAATGGCCGCAAAAAGAGGTTTTGAGCCTCCTATGAAAGATGGAAAGCCGGTAAAGGTGAAATTTGATATCCCCACAAAATTCTCCTTAGGATAGCTTAGAATCCTTAGATTTTCGTACCTTTACTGCTGTAATTTATACTCACAAGAAGCCCTGTTCTTTTGATTTTGACCCTTGAAATCATTCTAAATAGAGATTTTTCCCAATAAGCAAACAATATAGGATGGTAGCTGTTGTCCTTACCAAGCAAATGGCAACTATGCGGCAAATATCCAAGAATAAAGGATGTTGGGCAAATACCTGTGTGCTTTGTCCGTTATTGAATTGGAAAGAACTACCTTGTGTTTCTAGAATCGTCATAATTTTTGGAAAAATAAAGACTACTAAAGAATCTATTTGTCCAAATTTCTAAGCTAACTAATACCAGATAAATGAACGTTCCTGTTGTAAAATTTAACCGGAAAGACCGACCGGAGTTTTTTATTGAACTTAGAAAGAGAGTCAATCAGCATTTTAAGGAGAAGAATATCTCTCGCCATGCCAACGCTAAAATGGTGTTTAAAACCATTTTTATGCTTGCCCTATACTTTACTCCAATGATCTTGATGCTAACTGGTGTCGTCAATGGATTATGGCCAGTGATCGCAATGTGGGTCTTGATGGGCTTTGGAATGTCTGGAATTGGCTTGTCTGTCATGCATGATGCCAATCACGGCGCTTATTCTCAAAACCCAAAGGTCAACAAGCTACTTGGGTTTACCCTCAACTTTATCGGCGGTTATCCAATCAATTGGAAAATCCAACACAATGTCTTGCACCATTCTTTTACCAATGTAGATGGTTTTGATGATGATATCGGGAAGACGGGTATTTTTAGAATGTCGCCGACCCAGGATCGAAAAAGCTTTTTTAGATTTCAAGCTTTTTATGCACCTATCATGTATGCTTTGATGACGATCTATTGGTTATTGGCCAAAGATTTTCAACAAGTCATTCGTTATGAAAATAAGAATTTGTTACAAGGGCAGGGAATAACTCGTGGTCGTGCGATTGCAGAAGTATTTTTCCATAAACTATGGTATGTGGGATTGACTTTGGTGTTGCCATTGATTCTTGTTGATTTGCCTTGGTACCAAATCGTTTTAGGCTTTTTGTTGATGCAAGGAATCTGTGGATTGGTTTTGGCTTTGATTTTTCAACCTGCTCACGTTTTGGAAGAAACTCATTTTTACAAACCGGATGAAAAGGGGAGTGTAGAAAACAACTGGGCGATTCACCAAATGAAAACAACGGCCAACTTTGCGAATAAGACAGTTTTCTTCTCTTGGTTTGTTGGAGGATTGAATTATCAAATTGAGCATCATTTATTTCCGAATATTTGCCATATCCACTACAAAGATATTTCAGGAATTGTAAAGTCTACCGCCAAAGAATTTGGAGTGCCTTATTATGAGCATGAGACTTTTTTCGGTGCGGTTAAAAGTCATTTTACCCACCTCAATCAATTGGGAACCGGAGAGTATGACCGCAAATTAGCGAATGCTTAAACGATCTTTGATCGCCATTAAAAAAGCCAATGTGGGAAACCTGCATTGGCTTTTTTTCTTTTGGGTATAAAAGGAAAAAGAGGATGCGGGAACTGGAGCAGACGAAAAGCAATAGTTTTCTTATTTTGTGAATCTTAAACACCAATACGATTATCAAAATAAAAGAGTAAATTGCTTTTTGAAAATAAGATGAATAATGGATAATTTAAAAAAGATCGTCAATCTAAAAGCAGACTTAGATCAACTTCGCCCTTTGAAGAAAGAGGAGGAATTGCGGGTGATGCAGAAGTTCCGTTTGGATTGGAATTATCATTCTAACCATTTGGAAGGCAATAGTTTAACCTATGGAGAAACCAAGGCTTTGATCTTGTTTGGTATTACTGCTCAGGGAAAACCATTGAAGGATCATTTTGAATTGACGGGGCATAATGAAGCAATCCTTGCGGTATTGGACGTCATCAAAGAAGAGCGGCCTTTAACCGAAAATTTTATCAGAGAAATCCATAAAATCATTTTAAAAGAATCTTACGAAGCAGATGCCATCACTCCTGATGGAAAGCCGACGAAGAAAACGATCCGAGTAGGAGAATACAAGCAAACGCCAAATCATGTAAAAACCAAAACAGGCGAGATCTTTCGCTTCGCAACTCCTGAAGAGACCCCTGCGAAGATGAAAGACTTATTGGATTGGTATCGACAAAGAATGGAATTAAAAGATATTGATCCGGTATTGATAGCAAGCCAGTTTCATTACGATTTTATCAAAATCCATCCTTTCGATGATGGGAACGGACGTACCGCCAGAATTTTAATGAATTTTATTTTATTGCAATTTGGCTTTCCTCCGGTGATTATCAAGACGGAAGAAAAGGAGGATTATTTTGCTGCTTTGCGTCAGGCAGATGCTGGATTGTTTAAACCTTTTGCGGATTTTGTGGCGAAGAATTTAGTTCATTCTTTGGA
>CALLVY010000059.1 GCA_938015925.1 uncultured Saprospiraceae bacterium | reverse complement strand
TTTCGTCTAATACAAGCCATTCTACTTATATTAACAAATCCCTAACTAACTTTTTAGCAATACTGTTGTCTTTATAATAGTTGTCATAGAAATTGATAAAGTATTATATTTATGACCTTGCTTGCATCCTTTGGGGTAAATTCAAACGTATAAGCAAGTAATTGTTTCTCACAAGCACTGTTAATAAAACTGGACATTTATGAAAAAGATAACCCGCATTTTCCCCCTGTTAATGATTTGCTTTCTATTTATCGGTATGAATTCCGTAGATGCTCAAACGGGCAAAAAGAAAAGACCGAAAAAGAGACCAGAGAAAACCGAAACCGTAGAAGAAACAAAGACCTCTACTAAAAAAGAAAAGACCGACGATTATTTTGACGAGAGCGGTGGATTTAAACACAAACTATGGTTTGGTGGTGGATTAAATCTAGGCTTTAATGGCAATCAAAATTTGAGTATTTTTCAAGGAGGTCTATCTCCAATGGTTGGATATAAAATTTTTGATAAACTTTCTATTGGCCCAAGAGTTGGTTTTAATTATTCCTACATCAAACTTTTCCAGCAAGGTCGAAATTATGTCGTCGAACCCATCTCTGTCAACGGAGGAGTATTTACCCGTTACAAATTCTTAAACATGCTTTTCGCTCATGTAGAATATGAACGCTTTAGTGAAGAGTCTATCGACCCGAATAATGACGGATTCATCGAGCTAGATCAGGATGGAGAAATCTATACGGAAAGAATTGGTTCTAATAATTTTTATGTCGGATTGGGATATACCAATGGCGGATTACTCGCCTATGAAATATCCTTGCTCTATAATGTTTTGGAACCTGAAAATTCTTTGCAAACGCCTTTTAGTATTCGCGCAGGATTCACGTATAAGTTTTAAGGAAAACGAATTTTAGGGTTTCCATAAAAAAGCCTCCGATAAATTTATCGGAGGCTTTTTTTATGCTATGAACTTTTAAACGATTAAAACTTCAAATCCAATCCCGCCAAAAACCAAGTCCCTGCCTGTGGATAATAAAAGTTCTCCACCACTTTATCCACAAAGACATAATTATAGCTGTAGCCATTGGAAGAATACTGAGTGTTCAAAATATTATTGACCGTCAAACTCAAATTGATCGCCTTCATATTCGCTGGTCGGAATTGATAAGCCAATTGAAGGTCATTCACAAAGTAGGCATCAATTTGACGATCTGGATTTGAAGTATTGTCTAAAAATTGGCTGCCTACATATTTACTCAACAAGGCTATTTGAAAAGCATCCGTTGGTTTCAAAGTCAATTGACTGCCCGCAATAGCTCCTGGTGAAAAAGCAATATCGGTATTGTTAAAATCTGTTGAGATCACCTCGAAACCATTGGTGTAATCATAAATGATTTCTGTAAAATTTTTGATCTTATTTTGACTTAAAGTCAAATTGGCATTCCAATTCAATTTTTCCAAAACATCCCAATTCGCCTGCAATTCTATTCCTGTTCTAAAACTTTGATCGACATTGGTTCGCAAACCGGAGCCCACATCATTTAAGGCACCAGTCAAGACCAGTTGATCTTTGTAAGCCATGTAATAAGCATTGGCTTCCAAAGCCAATTTCCCTACTCGATACTGATACCCCAATTCAAAATCAGTCAATCGCTCCGGCTTAGGAGTCGCATCAAAAGCAGGCGCATCTACAAAATCATTTCGATCCGGTTCGCGATTGGCAATACCCAAACTAAAGTAAAGACTCTGCTGATCACTAAAAGCATAACGTGCACCAATTTTTGGATTAAAAAAAGTATAATCTGCCGCGATGTCAATCACTCGCAAATCACTATCGACTCCGATGGTTTTATAATCGACGCTACGCATTTGCAAGTCTCCATAAACATTCAATTGATCGCTGATCTGATATTCCGCTTTCGCAAAAACATTAAAATCAGATTTGTTCCCAACATTGTCATAATAACGATCTCGGATATTCGAAGCAGGCGCAATAGACGCCCAAATAATTTCTCCAAAATGATCGCCATCATATTGATGGAAAGCACCACCAATGGTCAGGTCGAATGGCCCGGATAAATAATTGAGGTTTCCGGTCATTCCATAATAATCATTGTCTAACCATCTTCGGCGAACAAAATTAGCGGAGCTAATCGTATCTCCTCCAATGATTGGATTCCCCAATGCATAATCCTCAAAATCATCGTCCTCTTTATACTGCTCAAAGAACCCTTGACCTTTGGTATAATGCAAAGCACTTTTCCAAGTCCACTGCGAAGAGAATTGTTGTGACCAATGCAATTGATAATGGTTTTGTTGATAGTCATCCACTTCATTGTCGTACAAATAAAAATTATATGTGCGCCCTGCATTGAGCAAATTTTCCAATTGTGCTTCTGAATATCCTTCATTGGCAGCATGGGTTCGCATCCCTTCTTCATCGTTTTCGATTCGCGACTGAGGCGTACCATACCAAGATTGATAAGTAACTTCCTTACCTGCAAAAGCAATCGCTTTTAAGACCGTCTTGTCGCCATAATAAGCGCCTGAAAGATAATAGGATTGCAAATCCGCAGCGCCCCGATCAATATAGCCATCAGAGTTCACCATCGAGAGTCGGCCATCAAATGCCCAGTGCTCTTTGATCAAACCAGAGCCTAGTTCCAGACTGTGTTTTCGGGTATTGAAAGAACCAAAAGAATTGGATAATTCCGCATAAGGTTTTTCTTTTAGACCAATGCTTTGCAGATTAACGGTGGCTCCGAATGCTCCTGCGCCATTGGTAGAAGTTCCTACTCCACGTTGAATTTGTACGTTGTCAGTAGATCCTGCAAAGTCCGGTAGGTTGACCCAAAAGACCCCTTGAGATTCTGCATCGTTTAGTGGAATACCATTGATGGTCACATTGATGCGCGTAGGATCGCTACCTCTGATTCTCATTCCGGTATAACCAATTCCAGTTCCGGCATCGGAGGTCGAAACCAGGGAAGGCGTCAGTCGCAACAAGAAAGGAATATCTTGACCTTGATTGAATTGGTCCAGCGCTTCTTGACCGACGTTGGTTTGAGTAACGGGCGTTTTTGCTTTGGCCCAGGTGCCCAATACTTCTACGTTTTTTAATTCGTAGCTGGTGGCGATTAGGATAAAATCAATGGAGGTTGGAGCGACTACAGTCACTTTTTTTTCCTGAGTTTCATATCCCAAATAACTTACGATCAGGTTTTGCTCGCCACTTTTCAAACCGCGGAGCATAAAGAAACCATCCGAGTCGGTCATCGTTCCCATTTCTCCATCATTGATCAGTACCGAAGCTCCGGGCAATGGTGTACCCTCTTCATCCAGGACATTGCCAAAGATGTTGTTTTGACTGAAAAGCGATAGCGAGCTTAACAGTAAAACACTTAGTGTTAAAAAGTTTTTCATGAAAAAAAATTTGAGGTTCAATAAACCATTTTCCTGGGGTAGGAAATGGACAACTATTGCACCCTTTCGCATTGCTGCGAAAACAAAGTCCCTTCCTGGAATTACCCGGGCAGGTTCAATGGGTATGATCTCAGCCTTGAATGACGTTGTAAAACGTCAAAGTACGGCACCCCTTTGAGAAGTGGCGCAAATATAAGGCCTGGGATTTAATTTTAGATAGGAATAGAGAAGTATTTCTTATTTTTTTTTGGAGTAGTTGTTACTTGAAAAAAGGAAGCCTTATACTATTTAGAAGCACTTTTATTTTACCGTCAGGAAAAACGAATGAAGTAGATGCAAAAAGAGGTGCTCCAACTTTCGTCGAAACACCTCTCTTTATTGGTCTAATTAATCTAACTTAGATTAAAAAATCACTTGTTCCTTTCTACTGCGAAATCACAAAGATCTGACTTCTTCTTTGGCCAACGACTCTCAAGTTGTAGGTCCCTGCACTAAGATCACTAATGTCGAGTACACTTTTACTCCATTCTCGATTAGAAGCATTTAATTCTATCGTTCTTACGTTACGACCAAACATATCGCTTATCACTATTGAGGTCGATTCTTTTTGCGCGAAAAACTTGATACTTAATTGTCCATCTTCCTGTAGAATTGGATTGGGATACAGTTTGAGTTTGAAGTTTTCCAAACAGTCCGTCTTAGCATGCACTATCCGTGAGTATTCGTAATCGCCATTTAGGTCAATCATCTTTAGACGGTAGTAATTGTCATCTGCACCATTGTCATCCCTTACAGAATAACTTTGCAAACTTGTCATACCTGATCCTTTTACAATTTTCATTTTTTGGAAATCTCTTCCATCTCCACTCCATTGTAATTCATAGTGAGAGAAATTAATTTCGCCTTCTGTAATCCAATTTAAATCAATATTACATCCTTCTACAATTGCCTGGAAGCTTTTCAATTCTACGGGCAAGGCACTTGCTCCTACTCCGTAGCCAGCACTTCCTCCCGACAAGCTAGTCAGTCCATCAAATTGAACAAAATTTCTACCATCTCCTACGGTCGTTCCATCTCCATCTGCTTCTGCTAATCCAGTTGAAGTACTGGCATCTACTACTGGTTCTAATTCTTCATAAGCTGCCATTCCGGTTAGGTTAGTTGCATCTGCGTTAATTGTTGTTGGATCAAAAACATCCCAGTTAGGCACTTGAAACCATTTGTAATC
>CALLVY010000058.1 GCA_938015925.1 uncultured Saprospiraceae bacterium | reverse complement strand
AATCCTTTATCCAGGTGAAGTTCAATGTCAGTGATGATTTGGCGATTGTCAAATTCGCTCAAGAGGTCTTGAACAGATACAATTTGAATCGTGTCTTGTTGAGAGATAGAGTAGTTCATGGGAAGTCTTTTTCGAATACCTGTGTAGGTCTTCTATTATTGATATTTAATGTTTCCTATTTCAGGGAATTACTAATGCAAAAAACTTACCAAGTATGAAAGGAAGGAGGATTTAAGGGAGAAATTATGCCTTGTAGCAAGTTAATACGACAGGTTTTTATTTTGAAAATTTATTTAGCGGTAAGGAAAGATTGGGGGGAAGTACAAAAATCTGGATAGATTTCTACTCCATAAAGTCTAATAATTATGGTTTTACGCAAGTAAAATTCAAAAGAGGACTTTATTCTTTAAACAGCACTAAGCAATGGGTTTCCTATTTTTTTGGAAAAATTGCTTATTTCGCTGTTTTAGGACAAGCTCCGTCACAGCGGCCATAAAGATTAAGCGAATGATGAGTGATTTGGAATTTTAATAAATCTCCCATCATATTTTTGATCTGTTGGATTCGAGGATCACAAAATTCAAGGACTTTTCCACAGTCTACACAAATCAAATGGTCATGTTGTTTGTAACCATAGGATTTTTCATACTGCGCCAGATTTTTTCCAAATTGGTGCTTTTTGACCAAATCGCAGTTGACCAAAAGCTCTAAGGTATTGTATACCGTTGCTCTACTGACCCGATAATTTTGATTTTTCATATGGATATACAGTGCTTCTGCATCAAAATGATCATCTCTGCGGTAGATCTCTTCCAAAATAGCATAGCGCTCAGGTGTTTTACGGAAACTATGGCTTTCCAGATGGGCTGAAAAGATATTCACAACTTCTTTTAAGATCGGGTCATCATTTTTTGAAGTGGCCATATTACTCATTGGAAATTAATTTAAAACACCTTTATAGAAGACAAAGATAACAAAAGACCAGATACCAAAGGGATTAAGGGCTTTTGATTGCTGGAAGTTTACGCTTCTGTCCTAGTAACACTAGAAATCCCGTCAAGGTTTTGCAATCCGCGAATTGCAATATTGAGTTGGTTCTTATTGGTGACCAGTAAATTGATTTTTCCTTCAAAATAGCCTTCATGTCCTTCGATGAAAAAAGAACGGATATTCAGACCCAGATCACTGGAAATACTTCTCGAAAGCCGCTCAATAACGCCAGGGCCATCATCTACTCCGGTGATAATTAGTTCTGCAACAAAAGAAGACTTGGTAGAGGAAACCCATTCTGCCTTCATGATTCGATAACCATAATTGGCCATCAAATTAGTGGCATTGGGGCAAGTGGTTCGGTGTATTTTTAAACCGACATTGGCGGTGAGATAACCAAAAACATGATCGCCCTGCACTGGATTGCAACAACTGGCCAGAGAATATTGGTATTCATCCGAACTGCCATTGATCATTAAACGAGGAGTCCCCTCGTATTTTCTACCGCGTTTGACTTCCGTTATTTCCGGAACTTCAATTCCTTCTTTTTCTTTCGGAATCAAGACTAATTTATTTCCCTCAACACTGAAATGGTCTTTGATGTCTTGCACTAAAATTTCCTCGGTCGCAATGTCGAAATACAAATCAGGTCTGGACTTGAGGCCATAAAATTTCACCAGAGTATCAACATTCTCTTCAAAACTAACTTTGAGATTCTTCAACTTTCTTTCCAAAGCTTCTTTTCCAAATTCCCCTTGCTTGCGTTTGACCTCTTTCATCGCAAAACGAATCTTCGAACGGGCTTTTCCGGTGACGACCATCTTAAGCCAAGCTTCGCTGGGTTTCTGATTTTTATTGGTGGTAATGGTGACCTGGTCGCCGTTTTGTAATTTATAACCCATCGGCACCAACTTATTGTTGATCTTGATTGCAGAACAATGATAGCCAATGTCTGTATGGATACTAAAGGCAAAATCAAGAGCAGTCGCTCCTTTGGGCAAAATTTTCATATCACCTTTTGGAGTATAGACATAAACCTCTTCATTAAAAAGGTTGGTTTTAAAATCGCTGAGGAATTCTATGGCATCACTATCATTATTTTCCAAAATCTCCCTAACCGAATCCAGCCAATTGTCATAGACGTCTGCCTGAGTATCTGTTGTGACTCCTTTGTATTTCCAATGCGCCGCAAAACCTCGCTCCGCAATCTCATCCATTCGTTGACTTCTAATTTGTACTTCCACAAATCTTCCCATGGGTCCAACTACCGTCGTATGCAAAGATTCATATCCATTGGATTTTGGAGTAGTAATCCAATCTTTCAACCTTTCTGGAATAGGAGTATGTACGTCTGTAATAATGGAGTAAACCACCCAGCAGATTTGTTTTTCTTTTTTGATAGGGACATCCAGAATAATCCGAATGGCAAAGAGATCATAGATTTCCTCAAAAGGAATCTTCTTGGTTTTGATCTTATTCCAAATGGAATAAATAGACTTGGGGCGACCCGTAATGCGATAAGGATAGTTGATTTCACTTAGCGCATCGGTGATCGGTTTGATAAACTCTTTTACATAGCTTGCCCGTTCTTGTTCCGTATCCTGTAGTTTGCTGACGATTTCCTGGTAAGTCTCCGGTTCTTTGATTTTCATAATCAAGTCCTGAAACTCCGTTTTGATATTATAAAGTCCCAATCGGTGGGCGAGGGGAGAGTAGATGTAATCGGTTTCGGCAGCTATTTTGAGCTGTTTGTGCCGAGGCATGGATCCGAGGGTACGCATATTATGGAGTCGGTCGGCCATTTTTATTAAAATAACCCGAACATCTTCCACCAGAGTACGCAAAACTTTTTTGAAATTTTCCGCTTGTTTGCTCTCCACATTATACATGCCATCCAATTTGGTCAGCCCATCGACAATCAAGCCAATGCGATCTCCAAATTTTTCGGTGACTTCCTCTAGGGTAACTTCGGTATCTTCCACAACATCATGTAGCAAAGCTGCAATGATCGCTGTAGGCCCCAAACCAATCTCAACGGCACAAATACGAGCCACTTCAATGGGATGAAGAATATAAGGCTCCCCCGATTTTCGACGTTGTTTGCTGTGAGCTTCAACGGCTATTTCATAGGCCATACGGATATTCTTTCGATCCGTATCATCCATGTCAGACTTCATCGACTTCAGTAATCTGCGGTAAGCATTTATGATGAGTCGCTTGTCTTCCTCCTTGTTAATAGTTGCTTGTGGCATATACTTTAGCGTTCCTGGTACACTGTAAATTAATTTTTTTGAATTTTGATCAAGCCTGCCGGCAAAGGCAGGGCTATTTTTTGATTTGGCGACTCATATTTGACGCGAATAGCCTCGTTATTTAAGTCGCCAAATCAGAAAAGGCTTGTATAGAGCTTGCCGAAAGAGACCATCAAAAATAAAAGTTAATTACTTTACGGTGTACTGTAATAGTCGAAACTATATAAATTAAACCTTTTTTAGGCAAAAGTCAATATTGTTTTTTCGGGAGAAAATACTTGTTTGTACCTAATTTTGCCCTGTTTATAGGGTTTAGGTCTTCAGCAAATCTATAAAAAAATAAGTCGTTTGGTGCTTTCTGTGAAAATAAGATCACTTTCCTTGTTTTTTTTAAATGATCGCTGGTATATTTTTAAAAATAACTGTTATCTTTGCAACGCTTTTTGAAAAAGCTTTTGAAACTACCACGCGGGTGTGATGAAATTG
>CALLVY010000057.1 GCA_938015925.1 uncultured Saprospiraceae bacterium | reverse complement strand
ACCAAGATTTATCACAACTGAAATCTTTGAACACAACGGTTCGGTAATTCTGAGGATGGATATCTTTTTTCATAATAGAACTATCTTTTTATCAAATTTGGAAGGCAAAGGTAATCTTTTTTTTGGTAAGAGTGAAATTGTAGCACTTGTTTTCCACTCTATTTGACCTTTATTTTAAGGTTTTTGCTAAAAAAATGGACCTAAAATGTGGGATCGACCCGCTAAGTTTGATTTTTCTGTAAAAAAAGCAATTTTTTAAGGCTTCGCATACGTTAAGTTTTTAGGAGTAATTACTTTATCAATCGACCCGGAAAGCAAGTACAAACTAGTATCTGAGTTTAACACAAAACGCCAAGCACTTAGCTCCATTATGCAAGCAACGATCACAAAATTATTGACCTTTCTGGCTTGCCTGCTCGCTTTTTCAGGCTTTAGCCAGCCATTTAGCTGTGGAGGTGATTTTTATATGGTCTTGGCCAATGGAGCAGGCAATAGTCAATTGTATAATGTGAATATTGATCCCCTGACCGAAGCCGTGCTTTTTAATCCTGTTTCCGGCGCTGGCACCGGCCAACGGCTAAATGCCATTGGCTATCGCCAAACCGATAATTACATCTACGCAATCAACCAACAAAGCTTTGAACTCAGCCGAATAGGTGCCGATGGCAATGCTACCGCTTTAACCACTTTGCTGGATCTTGATTTTAATGCGGGTTATTATGCTGCGGATATTACGCCAGATGGCCAGTATATGGTTCTATTGGCGGCTTCAGGGAATCCTCTAGGAAGCCGGGAAATTGCCTTTGTGGATTTGTCCGATCCTAATTATCCCGTTACCAGTATTCCTGTGGTTTCCAATGCTAATTTTTATTCTACGGATATTGCCTTTGATCCACTTTCGGGGATTCTTTATGGTTTTGACCGATTGTCAAAGCGATTGGTTACCATAGATCCCGTTACGGGAGTAGTCGATTTAGAAACTTATCCTGTTTCTGGTGTTGCGACTACTATGGGAGCGCTATTTTTCGATGCTTTTGGCCGCCTTTATGGTTATGGAGATGAAGTTCAAGATTATGAATCGCGCACTTTATTTCGATTGGACACCCAAAATGGAGAGATTACTGAGGTATCAACGGGGCCTGTTGCTACAGAGAAAGACGGTTGTTCCTGTCCCTATACGGTGCGTTTGGAAAAGACGGTCAATCCTGAACTAGCTTTGCCTTGTACCGAAGTAGAATATGCTTTCCAAATCAGTAATGCCTCTGCGGTCAATCAAAACGACATTGTATTGTTTGATGAAATGCCGTCTTTGTTTACCATAACTGAAATCGTCAGCAACCCATATGGTGGAACAGTGACTAGTGGAGTAGGGACTAATATTTTGACGATAGAAGGAATGGTCGTACCGCCGGGAATTGATAGTGTTGTGGTAAAGGTAGAAATTGGGTCAAGCGCACTTGGGGTATATGCGAATCAGGCGACCTTAAGTGGCTTGCCGATGAGTCTTGGAGAAGAAACGATCTCTGATAACCCCAAGACCTTGAAAAGCATGGACTCGACTTTATTGGAGATTATTCCTTTAGTGGTTGATCTGGAAAAAGATAGTGTTCCGCTTTGTGGCAATGATGAGTTATTATTGGATGTGACGACTCATGGTGCGACTTATCAATGGAGCAATGGTTCTACCGAACCCACTCAGGAAATAGTCACTCCGGGTTGGTACTCCGTTACGGTTTCGACGCCTTGTGATATTGATTCGGATTCTGTTTGGGTCACTGAAGTAGCAGTAAGTTTGGAACTTGGCGAGGATTTAGAAATCACTCAAGGCGATCAAGTACAATTGGAATCCATTCTTTCTCCAGCCAATGGTCTTTCTTTGCTTTGGACCGATCCTTTTGGAAATTCGCTCAGCTGTCTGGATTGTGAAGAACCGATTGCTCAGCCACTCGAAGATGTTACCTATATTCTCCAAGCGGATAATGGTTTGGGCTGTATCGCTTCAGATGATATTCGTATTCGAGTCATCAAGCTGCGCGGCGTATATGCCCCCAATGCCTTTAGTCCGAATGGAGATGGCTCGAATGATTATTTTTTCCTGCAAGGGCCTCGTGATTTTGATCTTAAAGAATTTCGAATTTTTAATCGCTGGGGCGCTCAGGTTTTTGAAGCTCAAAATATCGTTCTCAATGATGAGCTAGCGGGTTGGGATGGTTTTTTTAAAGGGAAGGCACTCAATCCTGATGTGTTTGCCTGGTATGCGATTGTGGAATATCCGGATGGGGAATTGGAGATGTTGGAAGGGGATGTTTTGATCTGGCGGTAATTTTTTGTCTAAAGAAATCTATGTGTATCGTATTAATTCCCTTTGCTCGGTGAATGCTATGGCATGCCATCCGAGATGGCTATCGGCCGCTGGCCACTGCCAAGTTTCCTTCTGCTAATTCAAAAAAATTCCTCCAATCGGAATACTTACAAGAAATTTATAGACGGATATATAAGCGATCCAAATAAAAATGAGGTAACGTTCATTTTTGTCATTTACAATGGTTGAAATAAGGCCATAATAGTTGGCTTATTGTAGTGATAAAAAAAGAACTAATTAAAACTATCTAGCTATCTTTGACTTATGGGAATATTCGAAATTATCAAGTTACTATACTTGGGGGCGTTTGGAATGTTTTTTTACTGGGCAAGTGAAAAGAAATTTATTCCAATTTCAAGTTTTAAATTCGGAGCATTGATGCTTTCATTAATTGCAAGTTTGAATTTATGCTTAATTGGTTTTTTTCTTTGTAAACTATTTGGCTGGATTCCTATGTGGGAGCTTTTTGTAGTACTTTTAATATTGGTATCGGGTGCTCATCTTTTTTATTTTTCACAAACAAAAAATAAAATTTTACCAAGCTTAGCTTATATGTCTTTAAGTGAAGAACATAAAAAAGGAGTCAAAAATATAGTTGAATTAGTGGTTGGATTTGATATAATTGCTCTACTCTGTTTGTGGGGATATTGATGCTTAGTAGAAATAGGGGCTACCTTCAAGATAGATGCTATTTTGACCGCCAGTTTTTCTTTTGCTTGCAGCTCTGAAGTAAAAGCCTACTTCCCAAAACGCTTCCTAATCCACTCCACCATCACCTCCATCGCCGCTTCCGAAAAAGTTTCTTCCAGTTGTGCATATTCACTAAAAGCACCAGTCTCCGCTTTTTGAAACAGATGATTATAACCCGGCATTTCCAAAATCTGATAATCCGTACAAGGCGCTTTTTTCAAAGCCGCTTCCAATACCGGCAAATTGGTTTTGGCAGAAACTTGTAAATCCAATCCGCCATTGAGCGCAAGCACGGGACAGCTTACTTTTTCCAAAGCCGTACGTGGTTCATAGGTCAATAAATATTGCATCCAGGGCGTGCTCAATCCTTGCATTTGTTGGGCAAACATCGTTTCAAAATCTCCACTGGATTTTTGTTCTTCTTCTGAAAGAGCTTCATAGCTGGTCAGAACGATGCTGCGCAGTTTTTCTTCTCTTTTTTTGAGATTGGTTTCGCTAATAAAAAGCTCGAGTATTTGTTTTTGCTGGAGGCTGTCTTGAATCACTTTTTCTTCGGGCGTTCCTTCTGCGCGGCTGAGTGCGGCAGATTGTTCGATGATGACTTCCTTGAGATTGACACCAGGAGCGGCCAGTAAAATAGAGAAAGCAACATCCGATCTTTCCGCTGCGACCATGGGAGCAATGATCCCTCCTTCGCTATGTCCGATGAGTCCGATCTTAGTGGCGTCTACCGCAGCTTGTGTTTTCAAAAAGTCCATGGCTGCCTCTACGTCCTTGGCAAAGTGAACAGAAGTCGCTGCATTAAAATTGCCTTTAGATCTACCTACCCCGCGATCATCATAACGAAAAACAGCAATGCCTTTTCTGCTCAGATAATCTGCAATGACCCAAAAAGGTTTGTGCCCCAAAATTTCTTCATTCCGATCTTGCGGACCAGAACCTGAAATCAAAATAGCAGTAGGGAAGGGGCCGTCTCCAGGAGGGGTAGTGAGGGTGCCATGTAGGAAAATTTTGGCCGCTCTATTTTCAAAAAAATGATCTTCACTTTGATAAGGGAAAGGAGCTTTGGGCTCTTGTGGTCGTCGAAAACTCAGTTCCTTTTTGTTTTGTTTTTTGGTCAGGTTTAAAGTTACATTTTGTCCGCTTTGAGTCCAGGTGCCCGAGATGCTTTGGCCATCTTGTGCAAGAGTGCCTCGGTAGTTGGCATTGAGCATTTGATAAGTGATAGTGATCTCATTACTGGTACTACTCACCTCATCGGCAGGGATTGCTTTAGCGCCTTGCATGGGGACATCCATGTGGCAGGCGACTTGGCCATCCGTTTCCGAAAGGTCAAAAATAACATCCAACTTAGTGTCTTGGACTTCTATTGCTCCCTGCCAAATACCTACAAAAGGAGAAGCCATTTGGGCTTGTAGATTGGGCAATAAAAAAACTGCTAAAAGGAAAAAGGAAAGTGGTTTGATAAATTTTAGAGAAAAATGTCGAAATGTTTTCATGTTATTGATTTTGTAGAAAAGAGACTAGCCGTGTTTGAATTGAAAGACGACCATTCCGCTAAACCGTGAAGCTCAAAATTGTAAGATCGCCTCAAGAGATCACAAACTTATGGACGAATCTAGTGAAAATTTGGACAAATCAATTTTATTCGAGATCTAAAAATCCCGGTTGCGGCTTGGAGCCGCGACCGGGATAGAGATTGGAAATCCAAGCATAACTTGGCTAAATAAAAAAAGCCTCCTCGCAATGCGAGGAGGCCAGTATCTTTTTAATTGAAAAGTGTTTAGCGATTAAACGCCACCATTCAATTCATCTTGCAATTTTTTCAATGCATCCCATTTGCCATTAGCAGCCAATTTAGCTTGCTTAGCCCAAGTGGTAGGATTGTGCATTTTGTAACGAGGACCAGCATTAGTCAAAACTTCTTTCAAAGCTTTTACTTTTGCTTTGCTAAGGTCAGCGAAAGTTACGAAACCAGCAGCATTCAATAGTTGAGCGATCTTTGGACCAACTCCTTCGATTTTTTTC
Organism: uncultured Saprospiraceae bacterium; assembly: GCA_938015925.1. Taxonomy (GTDB): domain Bacteria; phylum Bacteroidota; class Bacteroidia; order Chitinophagales; family Saprospiraceae; genus CALLVY01. The sequence goes on along the minus strand of CALLVY010000057.1, from coordinate 578 downwards.
AAATCGTCAGCGACTACTTTTTTAGCTACTTTCTTTGCAACTACTTTTTTTGCAACGGCTTTTTTTACCACTGCTTTCTTAGTAACAGCTTTTGCAACAGCAGCTTTCTTCGTCGTTGCTTTTTTAGCAACAGGTTTTTTAGCCGCCACTTTTTTAGCTACTGCCTTCTTAGGAGTAACGACCTTGATGTTGGCTACAGTTTCTGCTACGGGCACCATTACCAAACAGTTTTCTACACCATAAGGAGTAGCGACATAACCGTCAGCATTACCGTCATTTTCCCATCGATTGTTGTCGATCAGGTAACGGAATTGGTAGTCACGGCCAGTAGGAAGCTCCAAAGCTGCAGTAAATGCAGTTTTATTAGCTTTCATTTTAAGACCGTTTTCAACCTGCCAGTTGTTGAATTCACCAAGAACTACAACTTCTTTTGCTCCGCTTACTACCTTTTTAGGTAATTCGAAGGTTACCTTACAGACAGGCTTTGATTTGGAAAATTGCTTTTTTAAACCCATTTTTTTTTATTAATTTTAGGTTTGATAAAATAATTAGGAACTTTAAGAAAGTTTGATCTTCGT
>CALLVY010000056.1 GCA_938015925.1 uncultured Saprospiraceae bacterium | reverse complement strand
AATCAAAACGGTTGCAGTATATTCTACTGCTGATCGAGAAAGCTTGCACGTTCGTTTTGCGGATGAAGCAGTTTGTATTGGTCCTCCATCTTCTGCGGAATCCTACCTCAATATTCCAAAAATTATGGCTGCTGTCGAAATTACCAATGCGGATGCAATCCATCCAGGCTATGGTTTTTTGGCAGAAAATGCAGACTTCGCTGAAGTCTGTGCCGAATATGGGATCAAATTTATCGGACCCACTCCTTCACAGATAAGAAAGATGGGAGATAAAATTACCGCTAAAGATACCATGATAAAAGCTGGGGTACCGGTAGTACCTGGTTCTGGTGGTCTCTTAACAGATTTGAAACCCGGTCTAAAAATCGCTGAAGAAATTGGATATCCAGTGATCCTCAAAGCAACAGCTGGTGGTGGTGGTCGTGGAATGCGGATCGTTTGGGCACCAGAAGAGTTTGAAGAGAATTGGCAGAAGGCCCGGCAGGAAGCTGGAGCTGCTTTTGGTAATGATGGTATTTATGTGGAGAAATTTATTGAAGAACCTCGACACATAGAATTTCAAATCGCTGGAGATCAACATGGAAATGTAGTTCACCTATCAGAAAGGGATTGTTCGATTCAGCGGAGACACCAAAAATTAGTAGAGGAATCCCCTTCTCCTTTTATGACTAAAGCTTTGCGTAAAAAGATGGGAGAAGCTTCCATCCTTGCTGGGAAAGCGATTAAGTATGAAGGGGTTGGAACGGTAGAATACTTGGTAGATAAGCATAAGAATTTCTACTTTATGGAAATGAACACCCGGATTCAGGTGGAACATACCGTAACGGAAGAAGTCATTGATCACGATCTGATCAAAGAGCAAATTAAGATTGCTGCTGGAGAAGCTATTTCTGGTAAAAACTATATTCCTACCATGCACGCCATTGAGTGCCGAATCAATGCAGAAGATCCTTTTATGGATTTTCGACCAAGCCCTGGCAAAATTAATTCTTTCCATAGTGCCAAAGGACATGGTGTTCGGGTAGATACGCATGTGTATGCTGGATATACCGTACCTCCTCATTATGATTCAATGATTGCCAAACTCATTTGTCGTGCTCGAACGCGCGAAGAATGCATCAAGAAAATGGAAAGAGCACTGAATGAATTTATTATCGAAGGCATTAAAACAACCGTTCCTTTTCATCAGATGCTAATGAAAAACGAAGAATTTAAAAAAGGAGATTTCAATACTTCCTTCTTGACCACTTTTGATTTCGAAACGGGGCAAACAATCAAGCCCAAAGAGGAAGAGGAAGAAAAATAGGTGTTTGCAGTATACAGAATTGAAATTAAGAACGTTCAATAAAAAAATGAAAAGCCTCATCTGTAAAAGACGTGGCTTTTCGCGTTATAGTAAGGTCTATTCGATCCATTTAATTTAGGAAAAAGATACTCGTGAAAAATTACCTTAGAATATTGCAATATGCCCGCGCTTACCGAAAGCAAGTCGTGCTGGCCGTGCTGTTTAATATTTTTATGGTGCTTTTTTCTTTGGTTTCCGTCACGATGTTGATTCCTATATTGAAGATCATTTTTGAAAATACTAAAACGATCACGGAACCAATGGCTTACACTGGATTGGCTCAGCTGCGAGCATTTCTAGAGAGTCAACTCAATTATTGGTTTACGCATTGGAGCGCGGAACATGGCACTCGAACCGTTTTATTGTGGACGCTGATTTTTGCTTCTTTTATGTTTTTATTTAAAAACATCTTCCGCTACCTCGGATCTATATTGATTGTTTTTATTCGCAATGCCATCGAAAAAGATCTGCGGAACGATATCCATTTTAGAGTACTTAATCTGCCGCTTAGCTTTTTTACCGAAAAACGGAAAGGAGATATCATCTCTCGATTGACTACCGATGTTTTGGAGATTCAGTGGGCTATTCTAAGTACGATTCGGCGATTGGTGGAGGCGCCTTTGATGATCATTATTACTTTAGCGCTGATGGTAATCTTGAGTCCTAAGCTTACTTTTTTTGTAGTGATAATGATTCCGATTACGGGTTTTATCATAACCTATATCGGCAATTTTCTCAAAAAACCTTCCGAAAAAGCCAAAGAGGAATTGGGGAAATTGCTAAGTTTAATTGAAGAAAATATCTCTGGATTGCCTATCGTAAAATCTTATGTAGCAGAAGGTTTTGTACAAGAAAGATTTAAGGATTCGAATGAAAAGTATTTCCGGCAAATGAATCGGATGGAATTCCTAAGAGAAATGTCTTCGCCTATTAGTGAACTTTTAGGAACGATAGTGATCTTGGCCATTATCTGGTTTGGGAGTCAATTGATTTTGGATCAGGGAGAATTGGAACCAGAAGTTTTTATTACTTACATCGCTCTTTTCTACCAAATTATTAATCCAGCAAAAGCTATTTCTGTAGCCATTTACGATATCAAAAGAGGAGACGCTTCTTCTGAACGAATCATAAGTTTATTGGATACCGTCAATCCGCTAGAAGATCAACCCGGAGCATTGGAAAAGAAAACCTTCGATCGTAGCATTGAATTGAAAGCTGTGCAATTTAAATATGAAGAAAAGGAAATTTTAAAAGGCATTAGCTTTACCATTGAAAAAGGTCAATCGGTGGCTTTGGTCGGACAATCGGGGAGTGGAAAATCTACCCTGGCGTATTTGTTGAATCGATTTTATGATATTGAAGGAGGAGCGATCTTGGTAGATGGGATAGATATTCGAAAAATGCGTTTGGGAGATTTGCGAAAAATGATTGGTTATATCTCTCAGGATGCAGTACTCTTTCATGATACCGTTAGAAATAATTTGTTGTTTGGAAATGAAGGCGCCAGCGAAAAAGATTTGATAGCAGCAGCAAAAGTTGCCAATGCACATGATTTTATTTTACAACTCGAAAAGGGCTACGATACCAATATCGGCGACAGCGGCCAAAAATTGAGTGGCGGCCAAAGACAAAGATTAACCATCGCCCGAGCCATTCTAAAAAATCCACCGATTCTTATCCTGGATGAAGCTACTTCCGCTCTTGACTCTGAAAGTGAAAAACTAGTGCAAGAAGCTTTACTAAAGGTCATGGCGAATAGAACCTCAATGGTGATCGCTCACCGTTTGTCTACCATCCAACATGCCGATCAGATCATCGTTTTACAAGAAGGAGAGATTGTAGAAAAAGGACGACATTTGGAATTGTTGGCTCTTGACGGTTCTTATAAAAAACTCGTGGCCTTGCAAACACTTTGATCCGTTTTAGTGATCTTTTAAGCTTTTGAGCAAGAAACATTCAAATGTTGTAACTTTAGGCTCTGTTTGATATCCATAAGATCGTTTTAAGGACGAAATTATTTTAATATAGTAAAGTAGATGAACACAATTATCATTGACAATCTTCGGCAGCTTTTTAGTCTATATTTCGTTAAAAATCCTCGCCATAGCTAGGCTATGTCTATGTTTTTTAACTCATCTAGTCCTAAAAATCTACTCGAAGCTAATTCAACATAATTTTGTCCTCCTACTTAGATGATTTACCTGCCTGCCGGCAAAGGCAGGTTTGCAAACCATTGAGTTTAAGCTTCCTACTTACATGATGAAAAGATTGTTACCCTTTCTGGTTTTTATTTTATTGGGACAAGGACTTTGGTCTCAGATCACTGTAGATAATAGTGTTTTTCCTCAAATAGGAGATACCTTAGTTACGGTCTATGACGGTGTACCTACCGGAGTAAGCATTGGCTCCGCTGGCCCTAATCAAAGTTGGAGTTTTTCTAAGTTGCAAGGGCTAATGAAAAAAAGCATCTATGCCAGTCCCGGAGAAGGAAAAAGCAAAGCTTTTTTTCCTGGTGCCGATATGTTGAGAAAGGATAATGGCAATAGAGAATTGTATATCAATGCGACGAATGCCAAATTGGAGTATATGGGATTTGCAGAAGCGGATCTTATTGGGATTGATGTAGCGACCCTTACCAAATTTACGCCTGCGCTAGAAGAATTACAAGTGCCACTAAATTATCAAGATAAGAAAACGAGTAATGCCAAAACGGTGCTTGTGTTTGGGGCAGAATCCTTGCCAGGATATTTATTAGACAGTTTGCCGATCAGTCCAGATTCTGTTCGTTTGAGAATAGAGATTCAGCGAAAGGATGAGATAGATGCTTGGGGAGTATTGTCTATTCCTGGTGGAGATTATGAAGTACTGCGCAAGAAAAGAACAGAAGTACGAAATACTTTTATTGATGCCAAAATAAGTTCTTTGCCTTGGTTGGATATGACCGATGCGGTGGATAAAGATTTGGCCATTATCGGAAAAGAAATTTCGACGCACTATTATTTTATTTCAGAAGAAGAAAAAGAACCTATTGCTATTTTGGAAGTTGATCCCAAAACCAAAATCGTGCAGAAAGTGGAATACAAAGCAAACGATGTCAAGAGTAATATCAATTATGTAAACAAAGGAAGAGTAGATGTTTTTGCTTATCCCAATCCAGCAATTGAAGAAGTGCGTTTTGAATTTTTGAATCTACCCAAAGGAAATTATGAGCTTAGTATTTATAATATACTTGGAGTAGAGGTGTTAAAAGAAGAGTACAAAATCAATACGAATCGTACCGCTAGAGTAGATTTGACCGAATTTAGAAAGGGTACCTATTTGTATAGTCTGGTCAATGAAAAAGGAAAAACCATTACGACCAAACGATTGATTATTCTCCGACCTTAATTGTTGCTTCTTTCATTGTATTCGTCCAAAAAGTAAGTCCCCTTTTATATTTTTATAAAAAAAAAGAGCCACTCAAAAGAGTAGCTCTTGTGACCCATTGGTCCATTAGTTTTTTGATACCCAAACGGCATCTTTTATATTTTCGGTTTTGGGACTAAAGTGAATATTAGCCCACCCAGGTGTATCCGCCATCGTTGCCTTTGGTTTTGAACACTCTGGTTTGGTGATTGGTGGTAATAAAACTTGTTACTTTAATGTCTTTGATTTTCAATTTTGAGGTTCTCATGTGTTTTTAGGTTGTGTTTCTGTAGTGTGTGTGAATTCAGAACAATATATATCATATACTAAAAAATAATCTTTAAATTAACAAGGAATATTTTTCAGCAATAATCTGTTTAGTTTTTTGAGACCGTAGGGGTATTTTGAGCGACTTTCTTGAGTGGGAAGTACAGCTAAATTAGCTGTCGGAAATTGTTATACTCTCTTTAAAGGGGGCAATAATAATGCCAAGATATAGGAAAAAAGTTAAATTATGAAATATTATTAAGTATTTTTTTAATATATAAGCTACTGGCTTAATCCATAGTTGATCAAAAAAATGGAAGTCCATCTAAAATTACCAAGTCCGATTCAAGCTTTTGATATCCCTGTTTTTAGCAAAAGAGGTATCCAGCTTTTGGTAAAAAGAGAGGATTTGATCCATCCTTCTATTTCTGGAAATAAGTGGAGAAAACTTAAATACAACCTGAAAAAGGCCAAGGACCTTGGGAAAAAAACGCTAGTGACTTTTGGAGGTGCTTATTCCAATCATCTTTATGCAAGCGCTGCTGCGGGGCAAGCTTTTGGTTTTCATACCATCGGTCTGGTGCGAGGAGAAGCCAGCGAGCTACTTAATCCAACCCTCGCATTTGCTACTTCCTGTGGCATGGAAATCCGCTATCTAAGCCGCTCCGCTTATCGAGAGAAAGAAAAAGCTTTGATAGAGCAGTCGCTCAATGGGCCCGAATATTACTTGCTACCAGAAGGGGGAACCAATGCACTGGCATTGCCAGGCTGTGCCGAGATGGCCACAGAAATCAAATCTCAATTGGAACGCTTACCCGATTATATTTGTCTTTGTTGTGGCACGGGAGGAACGATGGCTGGGCTAATTGCAGGGCTGGACGGGCAATCTCAGGTACTCGGCTTTTCGGTATTAAAAGGGGATTTTCACCGACCCTTGATTCAGGATTTATTGGAGGAGTATCAAAAGGAAAATACGGACTTTTCAATTCCCAACAACTGGACGATTGATGGCAATCATCATGTCGGCGGCTATGCCCGCTTCAATTCGGAATTGATCGAATTTATCAATCGCTACCAAAGTCAATTTCAATTGCCCCTAGATCCCGTATATACCGCAAAAATGTTTTTGGGTCTGGAAAAAATGGTAGAGGAAAACTACTTCCAGGCTGGAAGCACCATTTTGGCTATTCATACCGGAGGGCTACAAGGAGTAGCTGGTTTTAACCAACGTTTTGGTGATTTGATTTTAGAAGCTGTTTGAATTTGATTCTTGTTAGCCAAATTCAAACAGCTTCTTAGGAGAGTAAGCAATTAATTTTTCCGATACCCATCTTTATATCGAACAATAAAGGCTTCAGGATAACCCATCAGTCTCGCCTTGTCCATAATGGTTCTGGCTTGTTCCAGATCGAAAAAATCAGCTAAGAGAACTCTGGTCCAACCTTTTTCAATGATAAACTCGGTATCCAAACGACCCATTTCCTGCATACTTGAAAAACTAGCGGCCTCCAGATCATAGTCGATGACCACAGAAAGTTGCACTTTAAAATAGACACCAGAGTGCCGTGGAGCATTAGTGGTTACCCCATCTTTTTTGTATCGAGAATTGGTGTAAGTATTTCCAGCCTGATAAGTACTCGTTTTTCTGCTGGTACTGCTGGTACTTACTGATGGAGGAGTTCTTTTTACCACAGGAGGATTTGTAAAGGTCGTATTGGTATTAGTATTGGTACCTGCGCTACCGCTATTGCGGCTGACGATTTCTTCTTGTCTGGGAGGAGTTGAAGTCGTGGTGACTGTTTGGCTAGTACTTGGTTTTGTATTGGGCGTATTTACGACTCTTGGCGGAGTACTTGTGGAACTGCTTGTCGTAGTATTCTTGGTAGGTGTATTAGTATTGGTACTGGTAGGGGGATTGGTCGTAGTCGCTACGCTACTGGTGCTTGGCCTTTTAGGCGCTTGACTAACCAGTTTTCCTTTCTCCAAATAAAGTGTCTGACCAGGGTCTGTACCATTGGATTGAAAAGTGTTGAATTCGAAGCTAGCATCGGCATAACCATCTTTGCTGGCCTCAATAAGGAATTCTCTTTCTGGCAGGATTGGAAATTCATACTGACCATTGGCAAAGACTTTGGATTCTAAAAGTCGTTTTAAACCGTCGTCCACTTTTTCATAGATGGCTACCTCTACATCTGTTAAAGCTTGTTGTCGATCTTTATCAAATACTTTTCCACTTACGACTGTTGCCATTTCCACGGCACCTTCTTGGCCGAAAAAGAAAAGGTCATCATCTGTAGTGTTTGTTTTTTTGGAACCAAACATTCGATTAGAAGTAAAAAAGCTACTGGCGCCAGACGGTGTTTGTGCAAAATAATAATCGTCTGCACTAGAATTGTATGGCTTCTCCAGGTTCTTGGCATCTCCCCATTCACTTTGCGTTCCTTCTACCACAAAAATATCGAAGCCGCCAATGTTGACATGGCCATTAGAGCTGAAATAAAATTTTTGTTGGGCTTGATTGTAAAAAGGAGTAATCTCATCCCCAATGGTATTGATCTTT
>CALLVY010000055.1 GCA_938015925.1 uncultured Saprospiraceae bacterium | reverse complement strand
AAAAGAATTCTAAAGTTTTATTTGATCTTCATCGGAAGTAAAAACATAAAGCTTTTTAACGAAACTGCTTTTGAATGTTTGATTTATTTAAAAGCGAATATCAAAGTATACAACCAAAAACTAATGCAGAAAATAGCATACAAATCAGATGTAGAAGCCGTAGATGCTTTGGCCAAAGCCTATAAAGATTTATCAAGAGAAATCGGTAAAGCAATCGTAGGACAAGATGAAGTGGTGAAAACCGTGATTATTTCCCTTTTCAGTAATGGTCATAGTTTACTCGTAGGAGTACCTGGTTTGGCCAAAACGCTGTTGGTAAGTACCATCTCTGAAGTTTTAGATTTAGATTTTAAAAGAATCCAGTTTACTCCGGATTTGATGCCTTCTGATATCACCGGTTCGGAGATTCTGGGAGAAGATCGACAATTCAAATTCAATAAAGGACCTATCTTCTCCAATATCGTATTGGCCGATGAGATCAACCGGACTCCTCCCAAAACGCAGGCCGCCCTTTTGGAGGCCATGCAAGAGCGTTCGGTAACCGTTGGTGGAGTTGCTCACAAATTGCCTTCTCCGTTTTTTGTATTGGCTACGCAAAATCCAATTGAACAAGAAGGAACCTATCCTTTACCGGAAGCACAGTTAGACCGTTTTATGTTTAACATTCCACTTGATTACCCTTCTTATGAAGAGGAAATTTCCGTGGTAAAAGCGACGACTGGAAAAAAAGAATACAAACTAGAGCACATTGTAACCGCGGAGCAAATTTTGTATTTCCAGCAGTTGATTCGCAAAATTCCTATTGCTGACAATGTATTGGAATATGCCGTAGCCTTAGCGACCAAAACTCGTCCGAACACCAAAATGGCTACTGAAAAAGTAAACAATTATATCTCTTGGGGCGCAGGTCCACGGGCTTCTCAGTACCTCGTATTGGGCGCCAAATGCCATGCCGCCATCAGTGGAAAATATTCTCCAGACATCGAAGATGTACAGGCCATCGCCAAATATGTCTTGCGCCACCGTATTGTGCGTAACTATAAAGCAGAGGCAGAAGGAATCAATGAAGAGATGATCATCGAGAGTTTGTTTTAGACTTTTCAAATAGACTTCCCAAAAGAATCCCGGTAGCTTGATGAGCTATCGGGATTTTTTTTAGCCTTTCCTTTTCCGCTTTTGTAAAAAATACAAGCGTTTTTTTTTGCCTATTCTAATCCATTTCTACTTACTTTTAGTGTCTGTTTCAAAGATTAGAATCTATTTTTTAAAAGGCCAACAGGCCACCATCAAATACCGCATTATGAATTTTCTCAGAATCCCTCTAATTTTCTGCCTTTGCCTTTTGTTGGCTTCCGCCTGTAATTCAGGAGAAAGCAATAGCACTAGTACTAGTACTAGCAGTACCAATACTGCCGACCCTACCAAAGATGCTCCTCCTGCAAAAGATGGACAGGTTAGCGCCAAGACTTTTAGAGGTTTGGAAATTCGGCCCATCACTTTTGTTGGGCAGACCTTTATGGGCATCCGCGCAAAAGTTCCAATGGATAGAATCCAAAGTACTTATGGTCCCAATATGAATAAAGTTTTTACCGCCTGTCAAAACGCAGGATTACAAATGGCCGGGATGCCTTCCGCTTTGTTTTACGAATTCAATGAAGAAGCCAAATACATAGATATGGCTGCTACGATAGCAGTCACGTCAGGAAAGAACGTTGGTGGTGGCGTGGAAGTTTTTACACTTCCCACTACCAAAGCTTTGCAGATTGACTATTACGGCACTTATCAGGGGATTGCCAATGCCCATTATGCGATGGATGATTATATGAGTACCTATAAGCTCATTCAAAATCGAGCTATTCCAGTGATTGAAGAATACATTACAGATCCTGGAGCACAACCGGATCCAAGTAAGCGTTTGACTAAAGTGACTTATTTTTATCTGTAGAATGTCGTTTGTTGACTTAAAAGATTTCAAAGCCTACGCCAAAAATCGAGGTCTAAGCATCTATTCCACTAAAGAAACCTCTATCTATCGAGGATTTATTAATTTTGTAGCAAACGTTGTTCTTATGAATATTTTTTTGAAAAAAATCAACTCCTCTACTTTTGCTTTAGTGCTTACCTTATCAGCTTATGTGCTTTTAGCCTGGGGCTGTTCTAGTGATTTCACCAAAAAACTAGAAGCAGTACCTACTGCTATTGGGGTACCCAATATGGTCACCATCATTGCAGATGATTCTGTTTGGGATGGACCGCTGGGAGATACCTTGCGCTATTATTTTTCCTCTGCGTATCCAATCTTACCTCAACCAGAACCGATCTTCGATCTCAAGCATTTTACGGCAGAAGAAATCAATTCTGAACCGCTTCGCAGAGGACGGCGCAGCTATATTGTATTTGGTAATCTGAGTGATCAGAATTCCAAGACAACTCAAATGATTAAAACCGACCTGGGCCCCGGCAATGCAGATCGCGCCAGAAGAGATACTTCTTATAATTCTACCATCGCTCACGACAAATGGGCCAAGGGGCAAATGCTGGTTTATCTTTTTGGAAACAACAGCAATGAATTGATCAAAAACATCAAAGAAAATTTTCCGGCTATTGCCTCGCGCATCAACGAAACAGATAAGCGAAGTATTGATGCTTCTGTTTATTTGGGAAAAGAAAATTATAAATTGATTGAAACCGTACGCAATGATTTTGACATCAAGCTAAAAATTCCTGGTGATTACTTTGTAGCCATTAATGAAGACAATACCATATGGATGCGAAAAGAAAACGAGTTTCTCAGTAGCAATATCTTAATTCATAGAATCCCTTATGTAGACAAGTCTCAATTTAGCCAGGAAGGCATCAAGAAAATCCGGAATCAATTGGGCAGACAATACATCAGCAGTGAGACCGAAACTTCTTATATGCGAACCAATGATGTAGACTTACCTATGTTGACGGAAGTCATCGATTTTAATGGAAATTATGCGATGGAAGCCCGAGGCATCTGGGATATTGTCAACGATTATATGGGAGGTCCATTTATCAGTTACCTTATTCTGAGTCCAGATAGTAAAGAACTAATCTTGCTCGATGGTTTTGTACATGCGCCTGGAAAAAAGAAACGAAAGTTTATGCAGCACCTGGAGTATATCTTTTCTTCCTTCCAATTTGAGCAGGCCAAGTAAGTTTGAAAAACAAAGATTTCTGTGAAGTTTAGACGAGGACTTTATTTTTGAAACAGTACTAAATAGTTTTTTTTGCGGTTTTATTGTTAAAAAGAAATGTGTTTTAGTAAATTACTAAAACACATTTCTTATTTTAGTAGCTCCTAGTACAAGTTAGCTCGTGTATTGGGAGTACGAGAAAACAAGAACCAACACCGCATGCTTTCTATTCAAAAGGAACTAAGTCAAGTCTCTGATGAACAACTCCTCCTCCGCTATCGACAGACGGAAGACAGTGCCTTAATCGGAGAATTATATGGCCGTTATTATCACCTCGTCTTTGGTACCTGCCTCAAATTTTTAAAAAACAAGGAAGAAAGTAGCGACCAGGTGGTGGTTATTTTTGAAAAATTAATCCATAAATTAAAGCAGGAAAAAGTCCATAATTTCAACAGCTGGCTGTATTCCTTATGTAAAAACGAATGCCTTTCTTTGCTTCGAAAACAAAAAACGCAGCGCAATAGAAGAGAAAATTGGGAAGAACAAGAAAAAAAGGTGGAAATATTTATGGAAAATGAGGACCTTTTGCGTCTATGTGAGGAGGAAATAGCGGCAGTGGAGGAAGAGGAAGAAGATTTGGAAATAAAAGTAAAGGTGGCTGTCCGCCAACTACCGAGAGAACAACGAATATGTATACAACTGTTTTTTTATAAACAAATGAGCTATCAGCAAATCGCTGAGAAGACCAAGTATAGTTTGTTGCAGGTGAAGAGTTATCTGCAAAATGGCAAACGCAATTTAAAAAAGCTGCTCCAGGAAGAAACCTGATAGGCAGAGCCGAACCCATTTTTTTATTGATAACTCAAAATTATGAAAGAATTATTCACCAGTATTCCCTGCCTAAGCCCTTCCCAAGTAAAAGACTATATCGACGATCGGCTCGATAAGGCCAAACGTTTTGAAGTAGAAAATCATTTGCTGGATTGTGAACTTTGTACAGCGGCAATAGAAGGCTTTTCTGAATCTTACGATTTTAAAGTAGATCAGGAATTAGAGCAGTTAGAAAATCTATTTGACCCTGCCCAAAAAGCAAAAGAAGCCCAGCTCAAACCGCTCCGCAATAATTACTCTTTTATCAATCGCATCGCGGCAGCAGCGGCCATTATTCTGCTCCCACTCGCCGCTTGGTTCTATTGGAGTGCCCAATCTAATGATCGCTTATTTAGCCAATATTTTGAATCTTATGAAAGCGATTATCTGGCAATGAGAAGTGCGGAAGAAACCGCCAATCCACTCCTTACCAAAGCCATGGAAGTCTACCGCGAAAAAGAATTCCTAAGTAGCATTCCGCTCTTTGAATCTTACCTCGAGCAAGTTCCTGAAAATACCATTGCGGCCTTTCACACCGGACTGGCTTGTCTCGAAGCAGGACAAAACAGTAAGGCCATTCAATACCTACAAACCGTCCGACTCAATGATGAGGAGTACTACGAAGATGCCAGTTGGTATTTAGCTTTAGCTTATTTGGAAATGGATCGAAAAGAGGAAGCACTAGCGGTACTGAAGGACTTGACAAAAATTAGCAATGGTTATTACCAAAAGGAGGTTGGGCAATTGATTGAACAATTGAACGATCCATCCTAGTACTTAACTTAAATCGCACTCGTTTTTTATTTCCAAAGCAACAATACAATACCTATCAAAGCAGGTATCGCCTGTACATAGAGGATCGTTCGCTTCGCCGTCATTGATCCATAAACTCCTGCTACGAATACACAGCCCAAGAAAAACAAAGCAACATTTTCCGCCCATTGAGGATCGGTGATCAATAGCGACCAAACCAATCCGGCTACCAGAAAACCATTGTATAGTCCTTGGTTACCTGCTAATACTTTAGTCGGTTCAAAAAGATCTTTGGGCAGGGCTCCTGCAAAAACTTTTTTGCCGACAGTGGTCCAGGCAAACATTTCCATATAAAGAATTCCCAAATGCTCCAGGGCTATCAAGCCAATCACAATTTTAGCTAATAACATCATATTATTTCTCTATTTGTAGTTAATAATTTTTTAATCAAATGGCTTCCTTTAAGCTCTATTCTGCCGGAGTCCCACTTTCCTTCCCCATAAAGCTCCAGGAATAAAAACCAGAATCCCCAACCAAAACCAAAGCGGATGTGGAAGCATTATCAAATTAAAGATTCCCGATAGGCTCAGAATTCCACCAAGTATATAAGCGGGTGTCCGGCTAGTTGTTTTATCAATCAAAGTCGCCACTGCTCCGCCGACAAAAGCGCCAATCCCCCAAGCCAGAATAATCCAAAAAAGAGAAATGATTGGTGCATCTGTCAAATAGTTCGCAACTTGTTCCATATCGGTCATGTCCAAATGAGCTGGCGGAGGAAATATTAAATGCCCCAAGCCTTCTAGCAGGCCAATTAGAATCATCCCAATCATCAAACCACCGATTACTGCAAGAACACGTCTTAGATTTGGATTCATCTGGAATAGTTGTTTTACTTTTACCAATGTAACCAGAAAAAAGTGCTCTGTGAAAGATTACATCAAAAATATACGGCAAAAAATAGGATCTCAAAAATTCATCCACCCTGCCGCTCGGATTATCGTTGAAAATAAAAAAGGCGAATACGTGAGTATTTTAAGAAAAGACAATGGACAAATCGGCTTGCCTGCTGGTGCTTTTGAAGAAGAGGAAACGATTGAAACTTGTATCCGGCGAGAAGTGCTGGAAGAAACGGGGCTTCGCATTGGTCGTCTTGAAATGATCGGACTGAGTACGCTCCCTGCTCGGGAAAGCGTTCGATATCCCAATGGAGATCAAATACAATATTTCACGGTAGAATTCTATTCTAATGACTACAGCGGTGATTTACAGGCGGATTTGGAAGAAAGCAAAGATGCCGCGTTTCGTTCTGAAAAAATAATCCAACAATTGCCGCTCAACGAGCAACATACTTTCAATTCTTTGGCCTATTTTCGCAGCACCGGAAAAGTACATTTAGATTAATGAATCAAAAAAATACAATTCGACTTTGTTTTTTCTTTTGGGCGATCCTTGGCTCTTGGACACTTGCTGCCCAGGAAAAACCCTTTTCTGAGTTAGCTTTGGGCGTCCGACAAGGTTATCAGTTTTCCCGAATCAATTTTGACCCAGGTATTGCTCAAAGCGTAAACCAAGGTTTCACCAGCGGTATTATCCTTCAATACCTTTCTCAACCTCAACTGGGTTTTCAAATGGAAATCAATTATAGTCAAAGAGGTTGGAATGTGCCAGAATTCGGAGAGCCTATTGGATTTCGTCGAGAAATGGATTATCTGGAGATTCCTTTTCTAACCCATTTTGCTATTGGCAAAAAAAGTTTTCGAGTCATCCTCAATCTCGGTTCTTATGTTTCTTTCTTACTCAATAATGAGGCTACTTTTTATGGCGGTCCCTACGAAATTTACTTTCAAGATAAATTCGTCAAGACCTTCTCTTATGGTCTTGCGGGTGGAACAGGATTTGCCTTGCGCAGCAAAATTGGCGTATTCCAAGCAGAAGTTCGCGGTGCGCTAGGCCTTACCGATATTTATTCCCCAACAGAAACTTCCTTTGAAAGTGCTCCCGAACAATTCTTTGGTTATCAATTTAGCTACCTCTATCGCTTTGGGGGAAAGAAAAGAAAGGCAGCAGCTTTAGAACAAATGATAGAAGAACCTCAAGATTTACAAGCCCCCGAAACCGATGAAAACGAAACTGGTAATCTTTGATTGTGACGGCGTACTCGTCGATAGCGAACCTATTTCCAATCGCATTATTTCCAACTACCTAACGCAACATGGATTGGCAACTAGCCCGCAAAAAGCCATTGAGTTATTTGCCGGAGGTTCCTTGAGTAAAGTTGGTCAATATTATAAAGCACAAACCGGTCAGCCTATTGGAAGTGATTTTGAATCGACCTATAGAGATCAATGTCAAATTGCTTTTGCCGAAGAACTAGAAACCGTAGCTGGTGTAGAAGCCATGCTCCAACAAATCCATCTTCCTAAGTGTGTGGGATCAAATGGCCCTTTGTACAAAATAAAATTCAATCTCGACAAAACAGGATTGCGTTCTTTTTTTGGCGACAAGCTCTATAGCGCTTATGAGATCAAATCTTGGAAACCCAAACCCGATTTATACCTCCATGCGGCAAAAGAAATGGGTCTAAACCCAGCAGACTGTGTCGTCGTGGAAGATAGCTTGCATGGCGTAGAAGCGGGTATTGCTGCGGGGATGAAAGTCTTTGGTTTTACTGGAACCCAAAAGGCGAGTGTCCTACAGGCAGCCGGAGCCATTCCTTTCGATCATATGAATCAGTTGGCTGATTTAATCAACAATAACTAAGTATTTCTTATGACCCTTTACGATCAAATTCAAGAATCTATTCAATACCTAAAAAGCCGTTGTTCTCTTCAACCGCGTTTCGGAATCATTCTCGGAACAGGCTTAGGAAAGCTCACGGAAGAAATAGAAATTGTAGCAGAAATTCCTTATTCAGAAATTCCTCACTTTCCGATATCGACAGTTGAGAGTCATCAGGGAAAATTGATCTTCGGACACTTGGCGGGACAGACCGTCGTGGCGATGGCGGGGCGTTTTCACTATTACGAAGGTTATAGTATGAAGCAGGTTACTTTTCCGGTAAGGGTGATGAAATTTCTTGGAATCGAAAGACTTATTATTTCCAATGCAGCAGGAAGTACCAATGCAGAAATGCTTCCGGGAGATATGGTTTTTGTCAGAGACCATATCAATATGCAACCGGAGAATCCGCTCCGCGGAGTCAATGACGAAAGGCTCGGTCCTCGCTTCCCGGACATGCTCCATGCTTATGATCGAAAGCTCAATGCCAAGGCGCTACAGATCGCTAAGTCACATGACTTTGCTGCACACGAAGGCGTATACCTTGGCCTACAAGGACCTAATTTGGAAACTCCGGCAGAGTATCAGTTTATTCATCGGGCGGGTGCAGACTTGGTTGGGATGTCGACCGTACCGGAAGTCTTGGTGGCTCGACATATGGGACTGCCGATTTTTGTGGTTTCGGTGGTTTCTAATTTGTGTTATCCTTTGGAGGCCATTCGAGAGACCACTTTGGAAGAAGTCATTGCAGTGGTGGGCAAGGCAGAACCTAGAATTAGAAAAGTCGTAGTAGAATTGATAAAATCAATGAGCGAATCTTAGCTTCCATCTCGGATGGAATGCAATAGCATTCACCAAGCCAAATTTTTTTTAACCATCTGCGGATGCTCCGTAAATACTATTGCATTTTAACCGAATCGGATTCCTGGCCTCTGGCCACTACCAAACACCATCAAAACTACAGACAATCTCCACAGTCTAGGAACTAAACCTTAGCATTGACCGCCCCAATCGATATTCGATATGGAATATTTCCTCTTCCATTTTTTCCCCAAACACTCCTAATCTAGCTTCCAAAATGTTTCCAACCCTGAGCAGTGATTGGATGAATGTTCCCCCCTTTGGTGTGCAATTTTATTCCATCTTCCTTGTTTACAATTTCTCCCATAATGTAAATGTCTGGTAAGAACTTTACTTTTTCGATATCCTTCG
The DNA here is from genome assembly GCA_938015925.1 of uncultured Saprospiraceae bacterium. Lineage (GTDB taxonomy): Bacteria > Bacteroidota > Bacteroidia > Chitinophagales > Saprospiraceae > CALLVY01. The sequence goes on along the minus strand of CALLVY010000055.1, from coordinate 12,487 downwards.
GATCAATCGTAAATAATAATTCGTAATCCTCTCCTCCGCTGAGTGCACAAGTGATTGGATCTAATTTAAAAGTTTCAATCGCCATCAACTCCGTATCCGGATGAATCGGTACGCCACTTTCTTCTACAAAAGCGCCTACCCCAGATTGTTTGCATAAATGAAATATCTCTGAAGCCAAACCATCTGAAACATCAATCATGGAAGTCGGCACCAATTTATTTTTGGCGAAAAAATCAATCATATCCACGCGAGCCTCTGGTTTGAGCTGGCGGCCAACCAGATAGTTTTGTTTTTCTAAATCAGGTTTTACGCCAGGATTAGAAAGGTAGATTTGCTTTTCTCTTTCTAAAATTTGTAAGCCCAGATAGGCGGCGCCCAAATCTCCGGTGATACACATCAAATCGCCAACCTTAGCCGTATTCCTATACGTCAACTTATCTTTTTCTCCTTTTCCAATTGCCGTGATACTTATCGTCATTCCTTTGGGGCAACTCGTGGTATCACCACCTACTAAATCTACTTTATAGCGTTCGCAAGCTGCATAGATCCCCGAATACAATTCATCCAAAGCTTCTACCGAAAAACGATTGGACAAAGCCAAAGAAACAGTAATCTGTTCTGGTCGTGCATTCATCGCATAGATATCCGATAGGTTAACCACAACCGCCTTATAACCCAGGTGTTTCAATGGCGTATACATCAAGTCAAAGTGAATGCCTTCTACCAACATATCGGTAGAGACAACCGTCAGAAAGTCACCGCTATCAATCACAGCAGCATCATCTCCAACTCCTTTGACAGAAGAGCTATTGACGATCGGAAAGTTAGAAGTCAAATGTTCTATCAAACCGAATTCTCCTAATTCGTTTACATCGGTGCGGGTGGTAAATTCTTCTGCTGCCATTGGATCTGTATTTATTGGTTCTTTGATTATTCGCCTCGAAAAATTTTAAGAGGAACGAAATTCTTTGACAAAGATTATTTTATTAAAAGTGCCGAAATTAAATCCGCTTCTTACTTCGTTAGTTCTTCAAAAGCTTTCCAAACGGGTTGGTCCGGCGGATCAGCCTGCAGGCTTACTTCTTCCTTAGAAACGGGATGATGGAAAACCATTTTCCAAGCGTGCAATTGAATAGAACGATCTTTATTCGCTCGCTTAAAACCATACTTTTCATCGCCGCGAACGGGACTACCGATCGCACCTAATTGTGCTCTAATTTGATGGTGCCTTCCGGTAAGCAAATCTATTTCCAAAAGGTGATAGCGTTCGCTACTTCCCAGCAATTTATATCTCAAAATTGCCTTCTTCATTTTAGGCTTTTCCCTGTCCGAAAATTCTGTACGATTGGTCTGCCCATTCTTTCGCAAAAAATGAATCAACTCCCCTTCTGACTCCTTCGGCGCTACCCCAACAATCGCGAGATAGGTCTTTTTTATTTTACCTGATCGAATCTGCTCATTCATAGCCGCGACTGCCCCTTTGCCTTTAGCAAAAAGAACAACGCCGCTAGTCGGTCGGTCAATTCGATGAATAAGATGGAGTTTGGAATTGGTATAAATTTCTGCTAAATCTATCAATGCCTTATCGCCGGAGGTATCTGATTGTACACCAATACCGCTTGGCTTATTGAGGGCAATCAATTGATTGTTTTTGTAGAGTACGTGGTCGCCGATGTTATTCATTATTAATTTTTCCACTTGATGTTACAACCCATACTTGGTCGCTGAAAATCGTTCACTTTTTTTCCTTCTAAAACTGCATCAATCGCAGCTCTAAGGTCTTCGCCATCCACTGGCTTATCGAGATGTGGTCGAGCGGAATCTAACTGGCCCCGATAGACCAAAGTCGCATCGCCATCAAAAAGATAAAAATCGGGTGTACAAGCGGCATCATAAGCTTTGGCCACTTCCTGGCTCTCGTCGTAGAGGTAAGGAAAAGGATAGCCTACTTCAGCTGCATGACTTTTCATTTTCTCTGGAGAATCTTGTGGATAATTTTCAACATCATTGGAACTGATCGCTACAAAGGCAACGCCTTTTTCCTGATAAGCTTTCGCCAATTTTACAATTTCTTCATTGATAAAAATCACATAAGGGCAATGATTACAAATAAACATCACTACCGTTGCCTTGTCAGATTTGACATCCGCAAAACGGACCATTTTATCTGAGATTGTATCGGGAAGATTAAATTCTGGGGCGATGGTACCCAGTGCGAGCATTTTGGATTCTGTTCTTGCCATTATATATTATCGTTTGTTTTTTGTCTATACTTTTTCCATTCCATATCCTGAGCTTATTTCCCTCCTCTTAGAAACCATTGCTTCCTGCAAAGGATTAAAACAGAATCACCGTATTAAGCACAAAGGTATCTACTTTGCTTTGCAATAAAAACTAAAACAGAAAAAAGTGAGAAAGGTTATTTACACTCCTCGTTGATCCCCAGCACATAATGATCAACTATGTTAATCAAGTCCGCAGATTCGGCACCTTTAAAACCTTTGATCATTTTATTTTGCAGACGCAATTTCACTTGTTGGGTAAGAGGTAAAGATAAGGGGAGGTAAGACCAATGCCATTTTTCTTCATTGTAGCCATGAGGTCGTTCTGCTCCTTTCGGAGAATAGGGCTGGCAAAAACCAAAGCGGGCAGCATTTTCTACTAGCCAGTTGTATTCTGCTAGACCTTTTCCTTTTTCGAAATATTCATTATTGAATGCATTTATATCGAGGTCGGTTCCCCAGTGGTGTCGGGAACTTCCGGGCATGGAACTCCATTGTAAAATTTTCTGAGCTCTTTGGGTAGGGTCGGGAATGGTTTTGGATAAATCCTGGCCATCTACTTTCCGCGTACCAGACCATTTGGCTTCCCAGATTCCTTTTTGTCGACTGAAGTTTCGAGTAGCGGAAAGAATGTAAAATTGGATGCCTTCCTGGGCGGCAGCTTCTGCCATTTCTACAAAGGCTTCGTGCGTTTCTTTGCGGAGTAGCAACCCATCTCGTTTGGCATATTTTGCGGCTACTTTTACGAAGCGCTTATCCTTGCTCGGATCGAATTGTCCCATCAGATAGGCATCGGTGATGGTAGAATCAAAGGCAACGACGGGTGGAGTCCTTTCCTCGCTTGTTGCATTTTTTTGGAAAGAATCGGATACATTAGCCAAGGCCATTCCTGTCGAAGCATTTTCGCTTTCTGTTGGTACAGACTGACAAGCGCTAAAAATACTCAGCACTAACAATAGGCAATAGTATCTCATAGTTTTGGTTTAAGAATTATAGATTAAGATCCTTTATTGGGAGATAGTTTGATGATTAATATTCAAACTCCATTTGCTTAAAAGGAAAACCAAACAAACATTCTTCTCTAATTAAATTGGCTACTTTTTCTGGCACCAAGGCTTCCCAACCTTCCTCGTCATTTTGCAACATCTCCAACACCAACTTAGAAAAAATATGCAGATTTTCTTCTTTGTAATTTTTAATATCCTCGATCTGGTGGCTGTCTAATAAATGTTGGTACAAAAACTTGAGTCCTTCCGGTACAGGTAGATTAACACTGTTCATCAGCTCCTCACTCCCTTCCTGCATCGCAGGATAAACATACATCTTTACATTTCTCGTAAACAACTCGCCGAAAGCAGCCAAAAGACGGCCATCTTGATTGTCATAAAATTTTTGATTGATAATATTCAGCAGCTGGCGAACGCCAATGACCAATCCGAGTTTTTGTACTTTATAATCCGATAAGTAAGCAATCATTTTTTGATGCTCTTCACAATCCGATATAATAACGGTTTGGCCTAAAGCACAAAGCAATGTGGCCCGATCCATAAAATCTTTTTCGTCTAGTTCTCCACCAGATCTCAGATTATCAAGCGTGACTTCTGTCAATAGAAAAGTTTTTCTGGCTTCTACATCTGGTTCGTTTCGAAATTGTTCAAAACTGGATTTGATCATGTCTTGATTCACCAAAGTGATCGGACGAAAACTTCCTCTCACCACCAATACATTTTTCTTATACAAGAACTCTGAAGGATGAACACTTTTTCCATCTGGACCAAACATGGCAACATCTGTCATCTTGTGTTTAACCAACATCAGACAAAGCAATCGATTGTCTAAACCTTCAAAATCTGGCCCGCTAATCCGAATCATATCTACAGCAACACGCCCTCGTAAATTATCAATCAATGACTCAATCAATACTTCCGGATCTTGGTGGTAGTAATAACAAGCATAAATCAAATTGACCCCCAATACCCCAATCGCCTGTTGTTGCAAACGATTGTCATTATCGAGCATCTTAGCATGAATAACAATTTCATTATATTCTTCATCGGGTCCCAACTGAAAACGAATTCCCAACCAACCATCGCCTTTGATCGTCTTTTGAAAATTAATAGCCGAAACCGTATCTGCAAAAACAAAGAAGTTCGTATCCGGTCGTTCATTTTGCAAACGAGTATTCATCAAATCACATTCGTGATCCAGCATTTTGTACAAGCGAGATTCGCAGACATAACGACCACTGGCTTCCGGGCCATAAATTTTATCCGAATAGACCTTATCATAAGCCGACATGGTCTTGGCAATGGTACCCGCTGCAGCTCCTACCTGAAAGAAATACCGAGCAACTTCTTGCCCAGCACCAATTTCGGCGAAGGTGCCGTAAATCTTATCATCCAAGTTGATTTCCAGGGCTTTTTGTTCTGTTTCTAATGCTTGACGTGCCATATTGTGAATGTTTGATATTTCTGCGAATTTACCTTCTTGGGCAATGTATATTATTGAGACGCAGGAGAACGAAAAAAGAGACTAGAATAGCTTTTGACTATTTCCTCCCTCTAACTTATTGCAAAACTACATAATTTTAAACGTCTGGAGAAGGGTCCTTGTTACGTTTTCCCCAGATATCAAGAATCGCTCTATCCTAAGATTTACGTACATCCTAGCTAGCTTTTTCGTAATTTTGCGAAACTTTTCTCCCTGAGAAATGATTTAGGTACAAACAAGACGCTGTTTTCTCTGTTTGTCAAAGACAATAATAAACAAACCTATGTTTCCAAAATATGATGTGATTGTAGTTGGTGGTGGTCATGCCGGCTGTGAAGCAGCCGTAGCTGCTGCCAATATGGGTTCTAAGGTGCTTTTAGCGACCATGAACATGAATACCATTGCACAAATGTCTTGTAATCCAGCAATGGGAGGCGTGGCCAAGGGGCAAATTGTACGAGAAGTCGATGCATTAGGTGGATATTCTGGAATCGTTACGGATCATACGATGATTCAATTTAGAATGCTCAATCGTTCTAAAGGACCTGCGATGTGGAGCCCTCGGGCGCAAAGTGATCGAATGCGATTTGCAGAAAAATGGCGTTTGATGCTCGAAGCCCACCCAAATATTGATTTTTGGCAGGAAATGGTCACGGGAATTATTGTCAAAGATGGAAGATGTGGTGGAATTCGTACTGGAATGGGTATTGAGATCGAAAGTAAATCTGTCGTTCTAACCAATGGTACCTTCTTAAACGGTTTGATCCATATTGGAGAAAAGAATTTTGGTGGAGGTCGGGCAGGCGAAAAAGCAGCTACGGGTATTACCGAGCAACTCATCGAATTGGGTTTTGAGTCTGGAAGAATGAAAACCGGAACACCTCCCAGAGTAGATGGTCGATCGCTTGATTGGAATAAAATGGAAGTACAACCTGGGGACGAAGTCCCTGGTAAGTTTTCTTATACCGATACTCCTAAGTTGGCCAAACAAAGACCTTGTCATATTACCTATACCAACAAAGCCGTTCACGAACTGCTCAAGACAGGTTTTGATCGCTCGCCGATGTTCAATGGTCGCATCCGCGGATTGGGGCCACGGTATTGTCCGAGTATTGAAGATAAAATTGAACGCTTTGCGGATCGGGATCGCCATCAATTATTTGTCGAGCCAGAAGGTTGGAACACCATAGAAATTTATGTCAATGGCTTTTCCTCTTCTCTTCCAGAGGATGTTCAATTTAAAGCCATGCAATTGATTCCTGGTTTTGAAAATGCCAAGATGTTTCGTCCGGGCTATGCAATTGAGTATGACTTTTTTCCACCAACTCAACTAAAGGTCTCCCTAGAAACTCGATTGGTCAGTAATCTTTTCTTTGCCGGACAGATCAATGGTACCACAGGCTATGAAGAAGCCGCTTGCCAAGGTCTCATGGCCGGAATAAATGCTCACCTTGCGATTAATGAAGAAGAACCTTTTGTCCTAAAAAGATCGGAAGCTTATATTGGAGTATTGATTGATGATCTGGTCAACAAGGGGACCAAAGAACCTTACCGAATGTTTACTTCGCGCGCCGAGTATCGAATTTTATTGCGCCAGGACAATGCTGATTTACGACTCACTCCACTAGCCAAAGCCTTGGGAATGAAAGGTCTCGACGAACGTATGAGTCGAGTGGATCACAAAAAGGAAGAAACCAAGGTAATCGAAAAATACATTCGAAAAACGGGAATCAGTCCCGACGCTATCAATGCTTATCTAGAAAGTATGGATTCGGCACCGCTCAAGCAACAAGTCAAATTACATAGCATCCTTCTCCGTCCGCAAGTCGATTTGGCGGGACTGCGCCAAGCTTTGCCACAATTGGAGGAAGATCTCTCTAAGTTTGATGCAGAAGCCGTTGGCTTGGCAGAAATCAACCTACTTTATGAAGGTTATATCCGTAAAGAACAAGAGATGGTAGATAAGATGAATCGCTTGGAGTCAGTAAGGCTTTATGAAGATTTTGATTATGAGGATTTAATAGCGCTTTCAAATGAAGCTCGAGAAAAATTAAACCAATTAAAACCGCGAACGATTGGTCAGGCTAGTCGCATTAGTGGCGTTTCACCTTCTGATATTTCGATTTTATTGGTTCATATGGGCCGATAGTTTGTTTTTTGGGTTTTAGCTTAAGTGTGTTTTTTGGTCAAATTTTTGCTGTTCCTTAAGCTAAACCCAAAATAATGATACAATTCTCAATCCCTTTCCCCAAAGGGAAAGTATTCCTTTTTTCCCTCCTCTTTATTAGCCTTTCTTTATTCTGCCAAGCACAGAATCCATATTTCTTTGAACTTAATCCAAAATCAAGTTCTGCTGATGCCGTAGATTTCACCATAGACGAAGTAATTGATGCGCGGGTATATACCAAACATTGTGGTTATGTCCCCAATGGAGTAGATGGTCAATTGATTCAAGCCACGTTCAAAAATGGTATTGAAAAAGAGTTGGCCGGGTTGCTAAAATTGATGTTGAAATTTGGCAATGCAGAAAACGAAGTGGTAATGGTCATCAAAGAATTTCATATCAATGAATCCAATCAATCTAGCGACTTTGGACAATTTGAAATGCTTTATGATTTTTATCTAAAGAAAGAAGACCAATATCTTCCTTTGCTTCGGGTAGATGATTTTCAGGTGACGGCCGGGTTTAATGTAAAAAAGAGCCATTGCAATAATATCGTTAAGTCGATTAATCATGCAGTAAAAACTTTGGCCAATTCTAACTGGCAAGAAAAAGCAAAAGCCGATGATCTTGTTTGGCAAAGCAGAGAAAATCTCTTGGACAATAAGATCAATTTTTCTATCCTGGAAAAGCCACCTTTAAAAGCTGGAATCTATAGAAGTTATATTGAGTTTAAAGAAAATAATCCATCCATCCAAGGAGCAGAAATCACCCTAAAAAAAGCAGCGGGAAAAGACCTCTTTGATCGCAAGGCGGTCATTTTTAAGAACTTGCCAGAAGGGGTGAGTGCCAAGAATTTGAGTAAACAAATGTGGGGATTTTCAGATGGAAAAAATGTGTACATCAACAACTGGGTAGTCTTTCAAGAATACTCCTTTTCGCGTTTGACTTCCTTTGGGAAGTATTGTCCGTTTATTGGTAAGGAAAGTTTGCATAGAGGCGGAGCCGATCGTTTGGCCAGAGGAGATATCGAAAAGAAGGCTTATGCTTTTGATCTCCACAAAGGACAAGCTTACCTTATGGATGAGGCTTTTTTGGAGAAAATTTTACGAAGCAATTCTAGCCTTCATCATAAGTATCGCCAAGAACAAGACAAGAAGAATCCGAATACCAAAATTTGGTATGCCAAGGAATTAAGTCAAGCGCTGTCTAGTAATTAATTCATTATAAATCCCTTCCATAATTTTTCAAATATCCGAAGGTTTCCTTCCCACAATCAATCGAAACTGTCGATTGAAGTTGGATAAATTTTGAAATCCTACTTCATAAGCGATTTCAGATATTGTCGTTTTTTCTTCTCTCAATCTTCGGCAAGCAATTCCAATTCTCACTTCGTTTAAAAATCGAACAAAGGTTTTTCCGGTACGCAATTTAAAAAATCGACAAAAAGCAGAATGCGTCAAATTAGCAATAGCTGCCACTTCTTCTAGTCGAATCGGTTCGGCATAATGATCCATCAAATATTGCAATACCTCACCCAGCCGTTCGTCTCTCTCTTCTCCTATATTCAACCAATTCAAATTCGATAAGCCCTTTGCCTTGGCCATCGAGCAAAGATGTAGCATCTCCAATACTGCTTGCAAGCGTGCAAAGTTTTCTTTCTCCGGCATTAGGGATAAAATATTTCCAATCGCCTCTTTCATCGCCCCCTCAATCAATAAACCCTTCGACGACTGCCCCAACAAGTCTTTAATTCTCAACATCTCTGGCAAAGCAAAAAAGGTTTCTCCAAAAATTTCTTCTCTAAAAAAAACCGAAATAGCATAAACCCCAATCTCCGGATCCTGATAAAAGGATTCATCGCATTTGAATAAGTGTGGCAAATCGGAACCCAGAAAAAAAACATCTCCTTCCGCAAACTCTACCATCTGATCTCCTACCAGACAATTGCCAAATCCTTTTACGATCAAGGTAAATTGATACTCCGGATGAAAATGCAGTCGATCATAAAAGTGAGACATTCGATCTTCCTGCACCCGCACGGAAGCCTCCTCGGTCATTGGAATTTTAAACGAAATTGCTTTCATTTAGGTATTATTTTTTCTTCCATGAATAGAATTCTGTAAAAATAAGACAAAATAGTATCAGTATTTGCAAAAATTTCAGAAGCCTTTTAGAATCAAAGGTTTTACTTTTGTAGCATTCTACAAATTCTTTCAAATCCAATTCAATGCAAATAAAATGGGAAGGCATTTACCCTGCCGTTACAACCAAATTCAATGACGACGAAAGTCTCGACCTCGAAGGTTTTGCTTTTAATCTAAATGCCCAAATCGAAGCGGGAGTAGATGGCATCATCATCGGTGGAAGTCTCGGAGAAGCCAGTACGCTCGACTTTGAGGAAAAGTTGATCTTATTGAAACAAGGATTAGTCACCAGCAATGGTCGAGTTCCTGTATTGCTCAATATCGCGGAGCGGCGAACGGCGGAAGCGATTCGTCAAGCACAAGAAGCGGAAGCCGCCGGAGCCGATGGTTTTATGCTCCTGCCTCCTTTAAGCTATGGCGCCAGCGATGATGAAGTCGTCACTTATTTTAAAGCAGTAGCCAAAGCCACGTCTCTACCTATTGTGATTTATAATAATCCAGTCGATTATAAAATCATGGTCAGCGTAAGTATGTTTAAAGAACTTCTAGAGTTTCCCAACATTCAAGCAGTCAAAGAATCTACCAGAGACTTGACCAATGTCACTCGTATGAAAAATGCTTTTGGGGATCGCTTCAAAATATTAGGAGGAGTCGATACCCTGGCACTCGAATGTCAGGTAGCGGGATCTGACGGATGGATCGCAGGATTAGTCAATGCTTTTCCGAGAGAGACTGTTGTCATTTATAAATTGGTCAAAGCTGGACGTATTGCAGAAGCACTTGCCATCTATCGATGGTTTATGCCGCTTCTCGAATTGGACATTCATCCAAAGTTGGTTCAGTATATCAAATTGGCAGAAGTGGCCACCGGTTTGGGAACCGCCAAAACCCGTGCGCCTCGACTAGCACTGCAAGGTGAAGAACTTCAACGCATACAAGCCATCATTGATGCTGGAGTAAAGAGTCGTCCAGACATGAAACCTTATGAAAAGTTGTAACTTGAGGTTTAAGAATAGTCAAACAATTATCTTAGAAAAAACGCTATAATTCAAATATAATGGACGGAAGAAATCTTATTGGATACAAGCACTCCGCAATGGCAAAAGAAATTTTAGCTGCTTTTAGCCCTATTAAACGTAAAGTCATCGACGGCGAATTTCACATCGCCACGACCGAAGAAATTGACGAGGCCATGAACCTTGCCACTTCAGCCTTTACCACTTATCGCCAAACCAGCGGAAAAGACAAAGCCAAATTTCTCAACACCATCGCCGACGAAATACTCGCACTTGGTGATGAATTGATCGAAAGAGCCATGGAAGAATCTGGTTTGCCCAAAGGTAGAATCACAGGCGAACGAGGAAGAACGATGGGACAATTGCGGCTCTTTGCAAAAACACTCGAAGAGGGTTCTTGGGTAGATGCCATCATCGATCAAGCAGATCGAGATCGTAAACCTTTTCCGAAATCAGATATCCGACGGATGTTGGTTCCTCTTGGGCCAGTAGTGGTTTTTACAGCAAGCAACTTTCCTTTGGCTTTTTCAACGGCAGGTGGAGATACCGCCTCTGCCTTAGCGGCTGGAAATCCAGTCATCGTCAAAGCACATGAATCTCATCTCGGCACCAATGCCTTGGTCGCCTTAGCCATCCAAAGAGCAGCCGAAAAAACAGGAATGCCAGATGGTGTTTTTTCTTCTCTTAATGGTACAGGAATAGATTTAGGTCAAACTTTAGCCAAACATCCTCAAGCAAAGGCCATTGCTTTTACGGGTTCGCTACGCGCCGGTAAAGCTATTTTTGACACCGCCAATCAAAGAGTCGAACCTATTCCTGTTTTTGCAGAAATGGGCAGTATTAATCCCGTTCTTTTATTGGAAAAAGCTTTGGCTACGAGAGGAGAAAAAATTGCTCAGCAATACGCCTCATCCATCACTCTAGGAGTCGGACAGTTTTGTACCAACCCTGGTTTACTCATTGGCAAACAAAGTGATGATCTCGATCTGTTTATAAAAAATCTCGCCAAAAATATTGAACAAACAACTCCAGCAACTATGCTGAATGAAGGTGTTTGTAATAATTTTGAAAATGGACAAAAAAGGGCTTTGGATATCCCTGGCGTAAAACTGGAAGGTAAAGCCGCCACTGAAAAAGAACCCATCCAAGGACAAGCTTCTGTCGCTTCTGTTTCTGGCGAAGTTTTTCTGAAAAATAAAACCCTACAAGAAGAAGTGTTCGGACCGTTTACACTCGTCGTTCGCTGCGCTGCTGATAAAGAAATGCAAGCAGTGATCAATTCCCTCAATGGTCAACTCACGGCAACGGTGATGGGAGAAAAAGAAGAGTTAGCTGAAAATTTAAACCTCATCCAAGACTTGCAAAATAAAGTCGGTAGAATTCTTTTCAATGGCGTTCCAACAGGAGTAGAAGTCTGTGCTGCGATGCAACATGGTGGACCATTCCCAGCGACGACAGACAGCAGAACCACTTCCGTTGGAGTCGGAGCCATCAAACGTTTTGTGCGCCCCTTGGCTTTCCAGGATTGGGAACAAGAATTACTTCCTGAAGCATTACAAGATGGCAATCCATTAAACATCTGGAGAATGCTGGATGGTACTTGGGGGCAAAAATAAAGACTTCTAAACTACGCTTGAAATAAAAACGCAAGCCCAATAACATGGCAGCAAAAACTTTTTTCTGTGTCGATGCACATACCTGCGGCAATCCCGTGCGGGTAGTCGCTGGCGGTGGGCCGCTTTTGGAAGGAAATAGCATGATCGAAAGACGGGCTCATTTTCTCCGGGAATTTGATTGGATTCGCAAAGGATTGATGTTTGAACCACGCGGACATGATATGATGTCGGGCAGCATTCTTTATCCTCCTGCGGATCCAGCCAATGACATTGGCGTTTTATTTATAGAGACTAGTGGTTGCTTGCCCATGTGTGGCCATGGTACTATCGGAACCGTTACGATTGCCATCGAACAAGGATTGGTACAACCCAAAATCCCTGGACAGTTACGGTTGGAAACTCCAGCAGGATTGGTACAGGTCACTTACCAACAAGAGGGTCAAAAGGTACGTTCCGTTCGCCTCACCAATATCCCTTCTTATCTGGCCGCAGAAAACATCGAAGTAGCCTGTCCAGATTTGGGAACACTAAAAGTTGATGTCGCTTATGGTGGGAATTTTTATGCCATTGTAGATCCGCAAGAAAATTTTACGGGTATCGAAAATTTTACCGCAGGCGATCTCATCCGCTGGAGTCCGGTGATTCGAGAACGTTTGAATGCCCAGCATACTTTTGTCCATCCAGAAGATGATCGCATTGCGGGGCTTAGTCATTTACTTTGGACGGGTGCCTGCCTGAGCCCGGATGCTGATGCACGCAATGCTGTTTTTTATGG
>CALLVY010000054.1 GCA_938015925.1 uncultured Saprospiraceae bacterium | reverse complement strand
TCTATCAAAGAGCCAACAATCGTACGGGATATCGGTGCCCAATGTGGTGCGGAAGCATTGCGTGTAGTAAAATTGATGAACAGTATGGGGAAAAAATGGAATCCTGGTAAACAAAGAGGTAAGCCTGTGAAGGTTTTTTTCAACCTGCCAGTGAAATTCAAATTAGAGTAATCTCATTTGTAAATCTACTGAAAAGCGGCTATCTCCAACTGGAGATAGCCGCTTTTGTCTTTTTCAATCCCTTTTAAGACCAATAAGACCACCGCAAAATCAGGCAACTTTTCCCCTGGTATTTCGTTTTACACTTGGATGTTCAAGCTCCCCCTCAACAAGGTCAGGGCAGGCTATTTACTTTGAGTTCAAATGCTCAGGGGATTTTGGCCAATTATTTCGTTTTTATAGTTTCCTTTAAACTACGAGTAGGTTTAAATTTATAAAGTCAGAAAATTAATTTAAAACATACTCTCAGGCAAACCACAAGCAATGCGTCATTTAAAAATTATTCTCCTCTTCCTGGTTTTTCCAATAGTCCTTTCCGCTCAGGATTCTAGGCTGGCACAGCAATATTATCAAAGTGGAGAGTTTGAAAAGGCAAGTGTTCTCTATGAGAAATTGTATAACGAGAATGCAAAGAATGACTTTTACTTCGATCGTTATATTGATTGTCTGATTGCTTTAGAGCAATACGATGATTGTGAAAAAATCATCAAGAAAGAGCTAAAGAAGAATCCTAAGAAAATTCAACTTTATGTAACCTATGGGAATCTTTTTGAGCGACAATATAAAGATGCAGAGGCCGAAGAGCAATACATGCGAGGAATCAAAAAACTACCCGCCGATCGATTTTCGATTATCAAATTGGCCAATGCTTTTACCACACTCACCAAGTATGATTTGGCCATTGCTACCTTTGAAGAAGGTGGAGACTTACTGAAAGATAAAAAAATATTTTCCTACAACCTGGGAGACCTTTATCGACGCAAAGGAGATGTCCCCAAGATGATTGATAATTACCTCAATAGCCTGGGAGACAATCCAAGTCGCCTGAGTTCGATGAAAACTTTGTTTCAAAGAAATCTCACCGAAGAAGGCTATGAAGAATTGCAAGCTCAATTATACGATAGAGTACAGGGAGATTCAGAAGCAACTTATTATGCAGAAATGCTTAGTTGGTTGTTTATTCAGAAAAAAGATTACATCGCTGCTTTCCGACAGGAGAAAGCCATGGATCGCCGCTTGCGAGAAAATGGCGCGAGAGTTTACAATCTGGCAGGGATTGCTTTTAATGATAAAGATTACGAATCGGCGATCACCGCTTACGAATATATTGTAGAAGAAAAAGGTTCTTCTTCTAGTTTTTATATTGAGGCAAAACGAGAGTTACTTCGTTGCAAACGAAATCAGATTGTAGAAGGCTTCGATTATACAGAAGAAGATTTGAGGTTATTGGAACGAGATTATGAAGGCTTTTTAGAAGAATTTGGTAGAGGTAAAACGACTGCAAGTATCGTTGCTGAATTGGCAGACTTGGAAGCTTTTTATCTCAATGACCACGACAAAGCAATTGGACTGCTAAAGGAAATGATAGGCTATATAGGGATCAAATCCAAATTGCAGGCAGAAGCGAAAATAAGCCTGGCTGATTTTTATTTGATGAAGGGAGAAATATGGGAGTCCACGCTTTTATATTCTCAAGTGGATAAAGCTTTTGCCGAAGAGCAGTTGGGACATGAGGCACGATTGCGGAATGCCAAGTTGTCTTATTATGCAGGCGATTTTGAATGGGCACAAGCTCAGTTTAATGTACTCAAAGCTTCTACTTCCAAATTGATTTCTAATGATGCGCTCGATCTTTCTATTTTTATTTTAGATAATCTGGGATTGGATACGATTGCGACTCCTTTGGAATTGTACTCGCAAGCAGATTTGCTGGTTTTTCAAAATCGCTTCCCGGAAGCTTTTTTAAAACTGGATACCTTGTTGCAAAAATTTCCAGAACACGCGCTAGATGATGATGTTTTGTATACGAAAGCAAAAGTGTATCAACAAAAGCGAGATTACGAAATGACGGCCCAATTGCTACAAAAAATCGTAGACGATTATCCAGAGGAAATTCGAGCAGATAATGCTTTATTTATGTTGGCCAAATTATATGAAAATCAATTGAACGATGTCGATAAAGCCCGCGAATATTATGAAAAACTGTTTATCGATTACTCTGGAAGTACTTTTGCCGTAGAAGCACGGAAGCGTTTCCGAACCCTCCGTGGAGATGAAGTACAATAGCGAGAAAAATGACGAATTTTAAAACAAGGTCGTAGAAAAATAGTCAAAATCCACTCGACTTACTTTCTTATCTTTGTGGCAAAATCAATCTATGATCCTCTATAATGTTACTGTAAAATTAGATAAAGCCATTGAAGCCGATTGGCTGAGATGGATGAAAGAAGTACACGTCCCTGATGTACTAAAAACCAATCTTTTTGTCGATCACAAAATTTGCCATATTCTTGTAGACGAAACCGACGGAGTTAGTTATTCCGTTCAGTACTTTTGCAAAGATATGGCCGATTTTGAACGCTACCAGGAGGCCTTTGCCAAAACCCTGCAAGCAGATCATGCTTCTCGATATAAAGATCGCTATGTTGCTTTTCGAACCTTGATGGAAGTCGTCTAGGAATTGTCCAAATAAATCAGTGAGCTTTTTTTAAATAAAAACTCACCATTTATTTTTTGGCCATTACAAATGGAAAGCAAAAAACTGTTCCTCCTTTGAAGAATTTAAAAGCTCTTGTCTTATTGTTTATTGCCAATACGATTTCTGGTATTGCGCAAGGGATTAGTATGATTGCTATTCCGTGGTATTTCGCTAAGGATGGAGACATGACCCGCTTTGGTCTTATTTATATGTTTGTAAATGTGGTGATGTTGTTCTGGGCGCCTTATACTGGCGTTTGGGTAGATCGATACAATCGGAAATATCTCTTTCTGTGGCTGACGTTTATTTGCGGTAGTTTGTTGGCGCTGATCGCCTACTTAGGATTTAGTTTAGGAGCTTTGCATTGGCTGTGGGTCGCCGCTGTTTTTATGCTTACTTTTTTAAATTATAATGTACACTATCCCAATCTCTATGCCTTCGTTCAAGAGATTTCCGAACCCAAATATTATGGTAAGATTACCTCCTATATAGAAATCCAGGGACAGCTTTCAAGTATGTTGGCAGGAGGAGGAGCGGCTTTGCTTTTGGAAGGAGCAGACCAATGGGATTTTATGGGAGTATCCGTCAGCTTCGCTGCTTGGGAAATTCATGAGATCTTCGCCGTCGACGCAGCGACTTATTTTGTAGCCTTGGCCATCATTTCAATGATTTCTTATCAACCTTTGGTGAAAAGAGAAAAAGAAGAAGTGAATATGCTCAAGCAATTGAAAGTGGGCTTTGAGTATTTGAAAGCCAACAAAGGCATCTTTATTTTTGGCGTCGCTTCTTTTTCTAATTTTGTAGCAACGCTCTTGCTTAATTTCTTTATCGGTGCACTTTATGTCAGTAGCCAACTGCAAGAAGGAGGAGGCGTATATGCCACTTCTGAAATTTTTTATGCCATCGGAGCGGTATTCGCAGGAGTAGCGATTAGGAAGATTTTTTCGAAAATGAAAACGCCACAAGCGGTCATTATTTTAACCCTGATTGGTGCCGGCTTATTTGCCGTATTGGCGATCAACACACAAGTTTATATTTTCTACATGATGCTCTTTGTTCTGGGAATCGCCAATGCAGGTACACGGATTATGAGAATTACTTATCTTTTTAAAATAATTCCCAATCAAGTTTACGGACGAGCCAATAGTTTTTTGTTTTTAACAAACATTTCCTTTCGAATCTTGTTTCTCCTTTTGTTTTCCTTTGCCTTTTTTCAAAAAGGAAATAATGTGATTTATACCTGTGCAATCATCAGTTTGTTTTTATTGTTGTCCACAGGCGTGTTGATGTATTTCTATCATTCATTTGCTAATCCTGACGAGCAAATGACTCAAAAGTTAGAATAAACGTTCAATTTGGCGTAAATTCGCTGAACTTTTCTAGACAAAGTGATGAGTTACAAAAAAACGTCCAAGGGACTAAACACAGGAGCAAATCAACTTGTTTTCTAGGAAAGGCCTAGACTAAATTTGACCAAAAAAATTACTTATCCATGGTATTTGAATTAAACGAAGAACAACTTGCCGTACAAGCGGCAGCCAGAGATTTTGCTCAGCAAGAACTCAAGCAAGGAGTGATCGAAAGAGATTCTAAAATGCAATTTCCTACAGAGCATATTAAAGCAATGGGGGAGTTAGGCTTTTTGGGAATGATGGTTTCACCAGAGTATGGCGGTGGAGGAATGGATACGATTTCCTATGTACTGGCAATGGAAGAAATTTCTAAAGTAGACAATTCTTGTTCGGTTTGTATGTCGGTCAATAATTCATTGGTCTGTTGGGGATTAGAAACTTTTGGTAGTGCTGATCAAAAAGATAAATACTTGACCAAGTTGGCGACAGGAGAATGGATTGGCGCTTTTTGTCTTTCAGAACCAGAGGCAGGAAGTGATGCTACCAGTCAAAGAACAACGGCCATTGATATGGGCGATCACTATTTACTAAACGGAACCAAAAACTGGATTACCAATGGTGGTACTTCTAGCGTCCACTTAGTCATCGCTCAAACCGATAAAGAAAAAGGACACCGTGGAATTAATGCATTGATTGTAGAGACCTCCTGGGATGGAGTCGTCGTCGGAGCCAAAGAAGACAAGCTAGGAATTCGTTCTTCAGATACGCATACGATCATGTATAATGATGTAAAAGTGCCTAAAGAAAATAGAATCGGAGAAGATGGATTTGGGTTTAAATTTGCCATGAAAGTTTTGTCTGGTGGAAGAATTGGTATTGCTGCTCAGGCATTAGGAATTGCTGGTGGCGCTTATGAATTGGCCGTGGCTTATTCCAATGAAAGAAAAGCCTTTGGAAAACCGATCAATCAACACCAGGCGATTGCTTTTAAAATTGCAGACATGGCCACGGAGATTGAAGCGGCTAAGTTGATGGTTTATCGAGCGGCTTATTTGAAAGATAAGCACCTCAATTATGATGCAGCAAGTGCAATGGCTAAAGTTTTTGCCTCTGATGTAGCAATGCGCCATACCGTCGAAGCAGTACAAATACACGGAGGATATGGTTTTGTAAAAGAATACCACGTAGAACGATTGATGCGAGATGCTAAAATTACTCAGATTTATGAAGGAACGAGTGAGATTCAACGCATCGTCATCTCCAGAGAAATATTGAGAAACAATAACTTGTATCTACCAACTTTGCCATTGGATATGGCGAAAGTTTAGAGTACTATTGTTTTAGTCAAAATAAAGGCGATAACCTAAGAAAGGATTATCGCCTTTGTTTTTTCTTCTTTTTGCTTGACCACGGGGTTTTAAGCACTAAATAGTTGGCCAGGACAACCAAACCCTAAAATATCCCGTTAGAGATAGAGTTATCCGGAGATTCGGATTCGATGAACCACAAACAAATGAGCGGATCATTTAGAATTATTACCATTGCTGAAATTCCTGTCAAAATCCATTGGACTTTTGGCTTGCTGATCTTTGCGCTATTGTACCTGGCTTATATCAGTGGTTTTAACTTGCAAGTCGTTGGTTGGTTGGCCTTGTTTATCTTTTCCTTATTCCTTTGTATCGTTTTACACGAATATGGTCACGCACTTACTGCGCGGCGCTATGGAGTGAAAACCCGAGATATTATATTGTCCCCCATTGGTGGTGTAGCTCGACTAGAGCAATTGCCGGATAAGCCAATGCAAGAGTTTTTTATTGCCTTGGCCGGACCACTGGTTAACGTGGCGATTTGTTTTGCGATGGTTCCGTATTTTATGTTGTACTCCTTTGATGGTTTGTGGGAAGTGATCGAGTCTTATCGCAACCAGGGAGGAACTTCCTTCTCTGATTTTTCAGTCAATTTTCTACCCTTACTTTTTTTACTGAATATCCTTTTAGCGGGCTTCAATTTATTACCGGCCTTCCCCATGGATGGCGGTCGGGTTTTTAGAGCATTGTTGTCTTTGCGTTTTGGTCGCCGAAAGGCGACGCGGATTGCTTCTTTGCTCGGGCAAACCTTGGCGGTTGGTTTTATGATTTATGGATTTTTTCTAGGAAGTATGATCAATATATTCGTTGGCCTCTTTGTTTTTATCACTGCTTCTCAAGAATACCGAATGGTAAAAATGGAAAGTGTATTAAAAGAAAATAAAGTAGGAGATATTTTGCGCCGACAGTTTACGAGCCTGATTCCAAGTGATGCGATGCAATTGGCCTTTGATGGTTTAAAGACCGGGATTGAACGCAATTATCTGGTGATGGATGAAAATAGAGAAAAGGTAATAGGTGTGCTACACGAAGAGTTTATTCTGGAAGCTTTAAAAAAGAAAGACCATGATGCTTTAGTGGAGACCTATGTGAGTGAGAAATTCGAAGCCAGTAAACCCGAGCAAACACTTCAGGAAATTTTTCATAAAATGTCTGAGCAAGGCTATAGCATCTTACCGGTATACGAGGAGGAACAATTAGTGGGAGTGATCGACGTGAGTATGATGAATAATTTCTTGATGGTTCAACAAAAAATTAAATAACTCAATTTTGTGCTTCTTTGACCACGGAATGTAGTTCACTTCATTTATGAACCTCCTTCGTCGGGTTATCAAAGAACGACATTTACGGGGCGACTCGTAAATAAGCCACCCCGTAAATATTCCAACTTTTTTATTCTTCTATGCTGATTCCCAATTTTTGAGCTACTAAGAGCGTAAGATTGGTGACGTCTTCTGCATGGATAATCGCACCCACCGAAGCATCAAGTACCATCGTATAGCCATTCTCTTTTGCTACTGCATCTATTGCATTTTGCATTTGTAATAAAATCGGAGCGTATAGTTGTTGACGTTTGACTTGAACATCGTTAGTGGCTTTTTCTTCTGCCTTTACGATAGCTTGGTATTCTGTCTGTAATGCAGTCTTTCTTTCCTGAATCTTTTGAGGCGAAAGCGTTTGAGATTCAATGTCCGTATACAATGCTTGTTCTTTTTGTTTGAGGGCTTCTACCTTACTATTGATATCTGCTTCTAAAGGTTTGCTGAAAGCCTCTACTGCTTTATCAGCGGCGATTCGTTCTGGCATTTTGATTAGGAGAGGCTCTGGACTGACATAACCCAATTTTTCCTGAGCGAAAGCTCCTGT
>CALLVY010000053.1 GCA_938015925.1 uncultured Saprospiraceae bacterium | reverse complement strand
GGCGAAAAACGTAGGCGATGCTAGGCATCGGTGAGGCTTTTTAACGATGGATAAGAATAAAAGTCGCTCAAGTTATTATGTGATTTAATTTGAACACCTGCTTAAGCAGGTGATCAAAAATAACTATATAATAATATTTTTTCGTATTTTGTGTTTATGAGTCGTAAAAAGAGATACATCCAAAATTTAACATCCCGAGAAATAGAGGCACTAAAGAGTGGCTATAAAAATGGTTTAGCCCATCATTTTCGTAACCGTTGTCAATGCATATTACTTAGCTTTGAAGGTAACTCAGTATCTGACCTTTGTCAGTTTTATGAGGTTAGCCAATTGACTATTTATACTTGGTTTAATCGCTGGGAATCACAAGGCATTGAAGGCCTTCAAATTCGCCCAGGTCGAGGCCGTAAAAGAAAACTCGACTTCGATAATTCAGACCATGTTAAGCAGGTAAAGAAAAGCCTGAAGGTAGAAAATCGCAATTTAAACCAGTTAAAAAATGACTTAGCAACAGAGCTAAACCTAGAAATTAGCAAATCGAGCCTGCGCCGTTTTTTAAAAAGATTGGTCACAAATACAAACGATTTAGAAAATGCTTAAAATCCAAACAAGACCCAGTAGAGTATGAAGACAAAGTAGCAAGAATGAAGGTTTTATGGCAACTTTACGAAAAAAAACACATTGACCTTGTATTTGCTGATGAAGCTGGTTTTCAATTAGTTCCATGTATTCCATATGGTTGGCAACCTATAGGTGAGAGAATAAAACTTCTTCCACGAAAAGGAAAAACCATGAGTATTTTTGGATTACTACATGCCGATAACCGATTAGTATGCTATCCAACGGAACAAATGACTAATGCGGATTTTATAATCCAGTGTCTTGATTCATTTGTTTCTAGGGTTAAAGAACCAACAGTTGTAATCTTAGATAATGCACCGATCCATAGAGCTAAAAAAATGTTAGCCAAAAGAAAGGAATGGGAAAAGAAAAACTTTTTTCTCTTTTTTCTTCCTAGATATAGCCCACATTTAAATAGAATAGAAACTCTGTGGCGTAAGTTAAAATACGAATGGTTGAAACCTAGGGATTACAAAAGCTGGGGAACGCTAACCAAAGCCATTAAGAATATTCTGGCCTCTTTTGGCTCAGATTTATATGATATAAAATTTAGTAAACCTTATTATATAGTTTAATTTGATCACCTGCTTAAGCCCTTAAAAATATTTTAATTTAGCAAAAAAAAAATCATGAATGCATTAATTCTAGTCGATTTACAAAACGATTTTTGTGCTTTTGGAGCTTTAGAAATTGCGGAAGCCGATCAGGTAATTCCACTAGCCAATGCCCTGATGGATCAATTCGACTTTGTAGTCGCTTCTAAGGATTGGCACCCAGCCAATCATGGAAGTTTTGCAGCCAATCATCCCTGGAGAAAACCAGGACAGACTATTGATCTTCATGGATTGCCACAAGTACTTTGGACGATTCATTGCGTGCAAGATAGCTTTGGAGCAGAATTCCATCCGAAACTGGATAGCTCTAAAATTGATGCAACCATCCTTAAAGGAACCGACCCGGAAATTGACAGCTACAGTGCCTTTTTCGACAATGGTCATCGCAAAGAAACGGGACTACAAAAGCTACTAAAAGAAAAAGGGGTGGAGGAAGTTTTTGTGATGGGTTTGGCTACGGATTATTGTGTAAAATATACGGCATTGGATGCGCAGCAATTGGGTTTTAAAACGCATTTAATTCAGGATGCTTCCCGAGGGGTGGATTTGGTGGAAGGAGATATTGATCGGGCTTTGGAGGAGATGAAACAAGCGGGCATTGACTTGGTTAATTCGGAGCAATGGACTAATTCTACTTCGGTTTGATTGGAATAAAAAAAGCATTACTCTTTTGAAATTGAGTAATGCTTTTTTTGTCGAGTTTAGAATATTTCTAATTCCTTAGCCCTTCAATCCATCCAAAAATTCCCTACGCGTCGTCTCATTTAAAAACTTACCACAATACTCTGCAGTACTCGTAGAACAACCTGAATGTTTCACTCCCCTAGCCTCTACGCACATGTGTGCAGCCTCAATATAAACCGCCACATCTTCTGTTTTTAGAACCTGCTTTAATTCATTGGCAATCTGAACAGTGAGCCGTTCCTGCACTTGAGGACGACGCCCATAATATTCTACAATTCGATTGAGTTTTGACAATCCAATCACATTTCCATTGGGAATATAAGCGATGTGAGCCTTGCCAATGATGGGTTGAAAATGATGTTCGCAGGTACTGTGCAATGGAATGTTTTTTTCCACGAGCATCTGACGGTAATTGTATTGATTTTTGAAAAGGGTAATCGCTGGCTTTTGTTGGGGATTCAATCCACCAAAGATTTCTTTTACATACATTTTGGCCACCCGTCGTGGAGTCCCTTGCAGGCTATCGTCTTTCAAATCCAAACAGATGATGTTCATTATTTCTCGAAAATGAACTTCGATCTGATCTATTTTTTCTTCATCGTCAACTAAAAATGCATCTTTTCTAATCGGTGTATCTGCGGCAGAACCTGCATGACTATCTCCTCTTTCTTCAATCAACCTTCTGAGACTCTTGTCTTTTTGCTCCATTAGTGTGAAATTATTTGTCATTGTTTGGCCAAAATTTATTTTCAAATTGTGTTAATACAGGTAATAACAGAGGAATGATTGCTTTGTTTAAACACAATAGAATACAATGCTCTTTTTTGTTTGCGCACAGACTTTTTTTTGGGAGATCAATTACCGGAAAGCCTTTGATTTACTTGCCAAATATCCTTAAATAATCCTTACATTTAGCACATGAAAAAAATAGGATTATTACTTTTAGTCATTCCCTTTTTTGCTTGTGGTCCGAGTTCCAAGCCCTGTACTTATGGAAGCCCCACGGCTATTTTCAACAAGGAACTCAAAGGCGTTTTAGAACATCAGTTTTCTGTAAAAGGACAGGACGCGCAAGAAAGTATTGCCTTTGACAATGGACTAAATTTAGAAGTTTTACAAGGAGGCTGTAATGCTTTGAAACAAGAATTTAGGTTTAGCCTTAAAGGCAATATTGAAGAGGGCGACAAAATGGTTTGGATCAATCAAACAGCTCAATTGTTCCATTTCTTAGGAGATTTATCCGACCAGCATTTGGTCTATCACCAATATGCCCAAGCTTTGAAAACAGTGGCAACAGAAATAAATTTGGGCGAAAGTTTTCCACTTGGTGAAGGCTTCTTTATTAAGCTAGATCACATAGCTGGATCAGGTTACGAGCTACTGGTGGTGGAAGTATCTCAAGGCAAAGAATGATTATCGTTTTGTCAAATACGACATAAAAAAATTCAAAGTTTCTTTCATTTTTTTTGTCCTTATCCTTGCATAAACAGTTTTCTTAGCTATATTTACATAGTACGAATTAATCCTGTACTAGCCAATAAGTTTAGGGTCTAGTGAATGTATGACTTGAGGTTTTTTTCCAACTTATTGATGAATATCATCCAAAAATAAAATAGTGCTTTGTCTGCACAATAGACATTAGCCGTTTGTAAATAACATACTATGCGGAGGCTGCTTTTGCCTTTTCTAATTTGCTTTTTGATATTTTGGCTCTTTGGTGGAGCTTGGTGGTATGCCAAAGAACATGAAACCAAGAATTCTAATATCATTAGCGAACTTCCAATTGCGCCTTCCTTCAACTTTATTGATGGTTCTTTCCATATTTCGCTAAAGGAAAATGTTTCCTTTGTCAAATCTAGTTATGACCCATTTATTCAAGAAAAATTCAATACAGAACTGTTACGGCTCTCAGACTATTTAACTGAAAAGCCCAACAAAAATCTCTTGTTAACAGGAAAATATACCTCTGAAGAGACCAACAGTAGTGTATTTGGAAACTTAGGTATTGCCAGAGCAGAAGCACTAAAGAGTCGCTTAATTCGCCTTG
>CALLVY010000052.1 GCA_938015925.1 uncultured Saprospiraceae bacterium | reverse complement strand
AATTAATCATTGATGAACCAATACTTCTCCACGAATTCGCGATTTTTCGTCAAAATCATTATTCAAAATTGGCGATTCGATATTCAATATTAATATCCAGAATTAAACTTCCACCTTTTTCTTTTTCTGAACACTCCTAATTACAAGTTATCAATTATTTCAATCAACTTTTGTTGTTTTACAAACATACGAGGCCCTAATTTAAGCCCAGTACCCTAACCCCGATTCTTAATATCCAAAGCCACATCAATAATCATATCCTCCTGACCACCCACCATTTTTCTACGTCCCAATTCTTCCAACAATTCCCTCGATTCCAAACCATACTTTTCAGCCGCTCTTTCCGAATGCAATAAGAAACTAGAATAAACACCCGCATAACCCAAGGATAGCGTTTCGCGATCCACCCGCACCGGACGCTCCTGCAAAGGACGAATCAAATCATCCGCAGCATCCATCAATTGATAAAGATCCGAATGGTGTTCCACTTCCATTTTATTCAACACGGCAATCAATACTTCGAGTGGGGCATTGCCCGCACCCGCACCCATGCCCGCCAAGGAGGCATCGAGGCGATTGGCACCATGTTGCATGGCTACAACGGTATTGGCCACCCCAAGAGAAAGATTGTGATGACAATGAATTCCGATCTCCGTTTTGTCCTCCAAAACATCCTTAAACGCTTTGATCCGATCCGCCACACCATCCATTAGCAAGGCGCCCGCAGAATCGGTTACGTAAACACAATCGGCACCATAAGATTCCATCAGCTTCGCTTGCGCTGCCAATTTTTTCGGCGAATTCATATGCGCCATCATCAAAAATCCACCCACATCCATGCCCATTTTTTTGGCAGCTTCAATGTGCTGGGCAGAGATGTCTGCTTCGGTACAATGCGTTGCAATACGAACCGATTCGACGCCCAGGTCTCTGGCTTTTTTTAGATCGTGGATGGTGGCAATTCCAGGGATGAGTAGGGTAGTGAGTTTGGCATGCTCCAAACGCTCCGCTATTCCTTCCAGCCATTCCCAATCCGTATGCGCACCAAATCCATAATTGAAACTTCCTCCAGCCAATCCATCTCCGTGAGAGATTTCAATGGCATCTACTTTGGCCCTGTCGAGTGCAATGGCCAGGTTTTGAATTTGTTCTTTAGAATATTGATGGCGAATGGCATGCATGCCATCGCGAAGAGTTACATCCTGGATATATATTTTATGATTCATTTTTTTCTTTTTGATTCGGGCTAAGATTAAATTTTCGCTGCAGCGATTTTACACAACTTTTCTCCAGTGGCCAAAGCCGCACTAGTCATGATATCCAAATTGCCAGCATACTCCGGCAAATAATGTCCCGCTCCAATGACCTGCAGCAAGACCGTCGTTTTCAAACCATGTCGCATTCCCAATCCTTCAATAAAAACAGCTTTATCCTCAGGGATATCATCAAACTGAACTTCCTGATGCAAACTATAACCAGGGACGTATTTTTGAACCTCCTTTACCATCTCATGAATGCTTTTGCGAATGGCCTCCCGGTCTCCTTGTTCGCTCAGCGTAAAGACGGTATCGCGCATGACCATCGGTGGTTCGGCAGGGTTTAGAATAATAATGGCTTTACCTCTTTCGGCACCACCTACTTTTTCGATGGCTTGGGAAGTCGTTTCTGTAAATTCATCGATATTGGCGCGGGTACCCGGCCCAGCCGATTTGCTGGAAATGGAAGCGACGATTTCTCCATAATGCACCTTGGCCACTTTGGCTACGGCAGCGACCATAGGGATCGTGGCTTGTCCACCACAGGTTACCATGTTGACATTTTTTAAGTCGATGTTGTCTGCAAAATTGACGGGAGGAACCAGGTAAGGCCCAATCGCAGCAGGTGTTAAATCAATGATGCGCTTGTCCGGATACTGTTGGACGATCTCATTATTATAATGATGCGCTTTGGCAGAAGTCGCATCAAAAACAATTTTGATGTCTTTCCATTCTGGCATTGCTATCAAACCCTTGATTCCGGCATGCGTCGTTTTGACGCCCATTCTGGTCGCCCTTGCGAGTCCATCCGATTCGGGGTCAATTCCCACGAATACCGATATTTCCAAAACCTCGGAAGTCCGTAGGATTTTTATCATCAAGTCGGTACCAATATTTCCAGAGCCAATGATGGCTACTTTTGTCTTTTCCATGATTTATGATTTTATACTATCATTTACTAGTGCTTTGTCAATTCGAACAGGTTCTAATTAAAGAACAGCAAAAGAGTAAAGGTTATCCTAACGAAAGAAGGAATGGGAAGCTAGTCAAAAAATTGTTCGACATGAGGAAATATATTTCCGACCCACTTGCGGATGGGCTGCCTTTTTTTGACAAGGGTTTTGGGTACTTTTTGCCGACTGCATGAACGAGTGAAAACTCGTGAACCGCAAAGCGGACGGGCGGCCACACGCCGTAGGCACTCGCCATTAGGCGTCTGAGGTGAAAAAATCTAAGATTATAATCTGTCGAAAAGGACTCTTAGATTTAGATATAAAAATAATTTTAAAATTGACAAAACCGTACTGCTTATAAGAAAGAGAACCTTTGTTCCATTCTATCATCTGCTAAGCTCTTTAATCCGCTGCTGTTTTGCAAATAATTACTCTGTTATTTGTATTTTGTTAGAAGCGAGGACCTGTATGCTTTTGAAAAAAGCCCCAGAATTCGATATTCCTTTTCAAATAAAAGGAATGCTGGAATTGTCGACAGGAGAAAAATAGCAAGCTGATCGTTTTTAAATAAATAAGATAAAGGGTCGCTGCGCTATTAAAATGGTGTCCTCTATTATAAAAAGGTACATTTAGAACGATTCCATTGGAGCAATAATCTCTAGGTATTGATTACCTTTGGAGGATTAGATTTTAGAATAAAGTCTGATGAATAATTCCAAAACAAAAAAGAAATGAAGCGTCGAATTTTAGGAATAATTTTGTTGGTTTTTTCCGGTAATCTATTATTCGCTCAGCAAATGGTGACCGGGCTAGTGGTAACTGAAGACGAAACGGAATTGATTGGATGTAGCGTGGTCGTTTTGAATCCTTCGGATGGATCTTATACCGCTATAGGAACGGCGACGGATTTGAATGGCCGTTTTTCTTTAAAAATTTCTGATTTTCCAGTCCGTCTTGCTTTTTTCTATGTCGGTTGTGAGCGCCAAGAAATAACGATCAATAAGGCCGAAGATCTTAAGGTGGTCATGGAGCTTTCGTATGATTTTTCTATTATAGAAACACCTTTGGTCTTAGCGACGCCCATCAATCTCACCATGCCTACTTCTTTTTTTAAATTGGAGATCAAAGAATTGCAAAGAGATGCTGACCTCAGCATCAGTCCAATCCTAAATCGAGTCCCCGGCGTCTATATGCATTCCGGAGCATTAAATACCAATCGCATTACCATGCGGGGCATAGGCAATCGCTCCCTTTTTTCTACCACAAAAATCCGCGCCTATCTCGATGATATTCCACTAACCACCGGAGATGGAGAAACGACCATTGAAGACATTGACCTGAGTATCGTAGATCATGTGAAAATTTGGAAAGGCCCAACCGCTAGTACCTATGGCGCTGGTCTGGGTGGAATGATTCATTTACAAACCCGAAAACCTTGGAACCAGGCAGAAGAGAGTTATGTCGCCTCCAAGATGACATTGGGTTCTTATGGTTTGATTCGGAATGCCACGGATTTATATCTTGCCAATAAAAAAAACACCGCCGACCTTCGCCTCAATTACAACAAAACCCATAGCGATGGCTATCGCGACAATAATCAATACGACCGCAGCGCCTGGACGCTTTTAGGAAAAGTAAAAAATGGAAAGAAACACGAAACGACCTTACTCGCCAATTTTACAAAAGTCAAAGCCTTTATCCCGAGTTCTCTAAATCGCAGCGATTATGAAAACGAACCGGAGAAAGCTGCTTTTACCTGGGGTTCGGTAAAAGGTTTTGAAGATTATGAAAAGGTATTGATCGGTCTGAGTCATCAATCGAGGTGGAAAAATTTTGGAGATTATAGCTTGGGAAATACTACGAGTGTTTTTACTCGTTTTGGCAATGCCTATGAATCCCGGCCTTTTAATATTTTGCAAGAAGAAAATCAATCTTTGGGAGTTCGAACGAGCTTCGAACTCAACAGAGATAATCGAATCGCCCCAAACTTTGCAATTGGCCTAGAAGCCTTCTCTGAAAATTATAAATGGCAAACTTTTGTGACCAATGAGGGAAGCCTCGGTAATCTACTAAGCGATAACCAGGAAGATCGAAAGTATATCAATCTCTTTGCCCAGGCCTATACGCCTATCGGCGAACATTGGACGCTAATGGCTGGCGCCAATCTCAATCATACGATTTACTCCTACCAAGATCAATTCGATCAGGATAGCATTGATCTGTCTGGCGATTATTCTTTTGATTGGATCTTATCTCCTCGACTGGGACTCACTTATCGCTTTGAAAATAGTTTGAATTTATTCGCAACGGTCAGTCATGGTTTTTCACCACCGACCTTGGAAGAAACTTTGACCCCCGAAGGAGCGATCAATCCTGCCATTCAACCAGAGCAAGGATGGAATTTTGAAATGGGCGCTCGAGGAAAATTGTTTTATAAATTCGCCTATGAGTTGACCGTTTATCAAATGGAAATCAAAGATTTATTGGTGGCTCAAAGAGTCGGACCGGATCAGTTTGTCGGCGTCAATGCCGGAGCCACCCGCCACTTTGGAATCGAAACTTTTCTTACTTACCGAATTCTAGCCAATAGACATAAATTATCTGCCTTCTCCACCTATACTTTCAATAATTATACCTTCCAGGATTTTGTAGACGAAGGCAATGACTACTCCGGCAATCAACTGACTGGAACCGCTCCGCATCAATTAAATCTAGGATTGGATTATTCGCATCACCAAGGCTTTTACGGCAATATAAATTTCCAATATGTCGATGCCTTCCCAATGCGAGATGACAACGCTGTTTTTTCAGAAGCCTATCAGGTAATGCATTCCAAAATAGGATTTCGAAAAAAAATTAAAGATCAATTGGAGTTGGATATTTTTACTGGAATTCGCAATCTCCTAAACGAAAAATACGCTTCCATGATCCTCATCAATGCCGGAAGTTTTGGCGGCAATGCGCCACGCTACTATTATCCGGGATTGCCTAGGAATTATTTTGGGGGAGTGGCTTTGAAATGGAGTTTTTAAGGATGGGTTTAGGATAGAATATTTATGCCAAACGCACTAAAAAATTAACCCACAACTTTAGTTGTGGGTAGAGAAATGAAAGTAGCTTTTAACGGTTTTAACCGTTTTGCTCAGCTCAGTGGTTCCCAAAACCGTTAAAACGGTTCATCTAAAATACCCGTTCTATTGCCCACAACTAAAGTTGTGGGTTGAAATAAGTCTTATTAGTTTTGATGTGTTTACCCTATAAAATATTTTTAAAAATTAGATTCGTTCTGTAATTTATTTTTTTGACTACAAAATCCTTAACTTTAACAAAAATAATGGAATGATAGATCAGCTAAATATTACCAATTTTATGACTTTTGAGAAGTTGGAAATCCCGACTTTAAAAAGGGTTAACTTGATTGCGGGGAAAAATAATTCCGGGAAAACGACGCTTTTAGATGCCATTCGTATTTTGGAATCAGATGGAGCCGATACTGTGATTAATAATATTCTTAAGTCAAGAGGTTCTTATCGGGAAGGGTGGGGTGATAGTTATTATGGTCTGTTTAATTCAAAGTCAAATTATAATAAAGAGATAGCGATTAATAGTTTTCGATTGGCGCAAAGTAAT
>CALLVY010000051.1 GCA_938015925.1 uncultured Saprospiraceae bacterium | reverse complement strand
CTGAATGGAAAGAATAAAAATCCTGTGGGCAGATGATGAGATTGACCTGTTGAAACCCCAATTGTTATTTCTTGATAAAAAAGGCTACGAAGTTGTTACGGTTAGTAATGGCTATGATGCCTTGGAAGAGTGCGAAGAAACAAATGATATTGACGTGGTCTTCCTCGACGAATCGATGCCTGGTATGACGGGCCTCGAAACTTTGGCCAAGATAAAGGTCAATAATCCTCACCTCCCAGTAGTCATGATTACTAAAAACGAGGCGGAAAACGTGATGGAAGAAGCCCTCGGATCGCAAATTTCTGATTATCTGATCAAACCAGTGAATCCCAATCAGATTTTACTGACCCTCAAAAAGATCATTGATAAAAAGAGTTTGGTCGCGGAAAAAACAACTTCTGGCTATCAACAAGAATTTCGTCAAATTCTGATGAGAATCAATGATGGACCGAATGTGGAAGAATGGGTAGATATTTATAAAAACATCATCAATTGGGAGCTTAAGCTCGATGAGTCTAGTGCAACTAATGATATGGCCGATATTCTCTCGATGCAAAAGAGTGAAGCCAATGGAGAATTTTCTAAGTATATCGTAAAAAGATACGCCGATTGGATGGCCGATCAAGACAATGCGCCACTCATGTCCAATAATTTGATGCGGAAAAAAGTTTTTCCACATGTCAGTGATGACGTACCTACCGTCATGTTATTGCTTGATAATTTGCGTTTTGATCAGTGGAAAATGATTGAGCCGATCTTGACAGAATTATTCCGCGTGGAAGAGGAAGATTTTTTCTATAGTATTCTTCCTACCACCACTCAATATAGTCGCAATGCCATCTTCTCAGGTCTGATGCCTGCCGACATCAATAAAAGATTCCCGGATTGGTGGGTCAACGATAATGAAGAAGGAGGTAAAAATCTGCATGAAAAAGATCTATTGAAAGAACAGATCAAACGAGTGATGCGCAAGGAAGTCAAAATGGATTATTTTAAAGTGACTTCTGTCTATAAAGGCAAACAACTTTTGGACAATGCCCTCAATTTTCTGAATAATGACCTTTCGGTAATTGTTTATAATTTTATCGACATGCTTTCTCACGCTCGTACAGAGATGGAAGTACTCAAAGAATTGGCCGGCGATGAAACCGCTTACCGTTCCTTGACTAAATCTTGGTTTGAGCATTCTCCTTTATGGGCGACTTTGCAAAGATTGGCAGAGCGAGATATTCGCTTGATCGTAACGACAGACCATGGAACCATCAGAGTAAAAACTCCTTCCAAGGTAGTCGGTGACCGAGAAACGACGACCAATCTCCGGTATAAGGTAGGCCGTAACTTACAGTATGAAAGACGAGATGTATTGGAAACCAGAGATCCTCACAAGTTTGGTTTACCTAAGCCCAATGTGAGTTCGACTTTTATTTTCGCTAAAGAAGATAAATATTTCCTTTACCCAAATAATTATACCCACTACAATAATTATTACCGAAATACTTTTCAGCATGGAGGAATTTCTTTGGAGGAAATGATCTGTCCGGTGATTCGCCTGCGAACAAAATAGAAGCTTCTTGAGTTTCTATTGTAGAAAGTGCTATTGATACTGTCGATAGCACTTTTTTTTTTTAATGCTTTGACTTTTCCCCTATTTAGGTCCGCTCAAAAAAATTCTATTTTTCAAACAAATATTCTATTTTTACCATTCATGGATATTCGCTTAATCAAACAAGAAGACATCGACAAGACCAAGTGGAACAGCTGTGTTCACTATTCTCCTCATGGAAATATCTTTGGGTATAAATGGTATCTCGATAATGTCGCTAAAGACTGGGATGGCCTGGTAGAAGGAGATTATGAATCTGTTTTTCCATTGATATGGAAAGATCAGACCAGTGGTTTTTGGCGCAAAAAGGAAAGAGTACTTCATCAACCAGAGATGATTCGCACAGCTGGTCTCTATTCTATCCATGTACATTCGGAAAAAAGAATAAAAAGTTTTTTAGAACAGATTCCGAAAGAATACCAAAAGCAAAAAATCACTTTGGGAGAAGGCACCAAAGTGCCGAGCGGTATGGACTATCAAAGTGGTCAGCATACTAACTTTATGCTTTTACTGCAAGAGCCTTATGAACAATTGGCCTCCCAATACAGTCCGGTACTTCAGCAACAACTCGAACGAGCTAGTCTTGCTCAACTCCTTCCGCAAAATAATTTTAAACCCGAAAAACTAGCGGACTTCTATCTACAAGAAGCCCTAGGGGATAGAAAAAACAAAGAGGCTAATGCTCATGCTGCACAGCGCATCATGTACAATGCCTTGCATCGAGGTTGGGGATTTTTGAGTGCGGTGACAAATCGTAAACAGGAATTATTGGCCATCGATTTCTTTATCATTAGCCATAAACGCATCATGAGTTTGATGCCGGTCGAATCGGCTGCGGGGGCGAAAGTAGGTGCTATGGCTTTTCTTTATGATATGCTTTTGCGGAGTCAGGCCGAGCGTCCTTTTTTATTGGATTTTAATACCCATGAAGAAAGTAAACTCGCTCGGAGTTTGGGAGCTACCGAGGTGCCCTTCACTAGTATCTTGAGAGGATAAAAAAAGGTCGACCCCGTTCGCGAGTCGACCTACAAAGTAGTTGATAATCCAACTTACAACATTTCTTTTTTAGTAGAGGTGTTCAAAAAACTACACCTTTAAAATGGCTTCTTTTTTCATCTTCCATCTTCTGTAAACCGCTGCCTTTAGCTTTCGCTAAAGTTGGCACCACCCATCCGCAAACGGTTCCTGCGCTATTAATCTTTCCTACTCCTTTGATAAAAAAATAAGCTCATTTTTTAGGTATAAATTTTTTTGATCTCCCTTACTACTTTGCTGGAACTATGATGTATCTCTAGCAGCTTAATCCTTGATCTTAATAAACTTTTCAGTTTTCTGTCCTAGCGTTACAACATAAGTTCCAGCTTGATAAGCAGTAATATCCAATAATAAATTGTTCATTCCTTTTTCGATGACAATCGGTTCTGCCCGAAGTGTTTTTCCATACAAATCTGATACGATCATAAACACT
>CALLVY010000050.1 GCA_938015925.1 uncultured Saprospiraceae bacterium | reverse complement strand
ATATTTTTCGATCATCAAACTTGCAATAATGGAAGCATAGCGATTGCCCCACACCCCATGTTCGACATATACCGCAATGGCGATCTTCGGATTGTCGCGGGGAGCGAAAGCGAAGAAAACAGAATGGTCTTTTCCATGTGGATTTTGAGAGGTACCCGTTTTGCCGCAAACGCGGATATCTTTGATGCGGGCATTGGTCGCCGTTCCAGCCATCACTACTTTTTCCATTCCATCGATTACCGGAGGAAAGTATTGTGGGGAAATGTCGACATAATTTTTGCGTTTGTATTTTTCATCTACCGTCAATCCATTGCCTATAAAACCTTTGGCTAAATGGGGGGTAATAAAATACCCGCGATTGGCAATTACCGCTGCCAGATTGGCCATCTGTACGGTGGTCATTTCTATCTCTCCCTGACCAATACCTATACTCATGATCGTCGGAGATTTCCAACTTCCTTTTTCTTTGGGATATAAGTAATCATAGTATTTGGAAGTCGGTACATTTCCTGAAGACTCATTGGGCAAATCAATGCCTAAGGGTTTGCCCAAACCAAATTGATAAACATAATTATTAAACGTATCCAAACCACTGTGCGGATCATAAAAATCGAAACGATCCACAATGTTTCGGATGGAGTGGAAGTAATAGGTATTGCAGGAATGTTGTAATGCGGTAGCTACATCGTAAGGATAGCTGTGTTGGTGGCAACCTCGAATCATCCCTTTGTATACATAGCCTCCGCTACAGGAAAAGCCTGTGTTGGCGGTAACGACCCCTTCTTCCATTCCGATCAGAGAGACCATCGTTTTGAAAATGGAACCCGGAGGATATTTGGCCATTAAGGAACGGTCGAGAAAAGGTCGCAAGGAATCTTGTAGCAATTCTTTAAAGGCGTCTCCACGATTCCGATTGATGGTTAGCAAGTTGGGATCATAGGTTGGAGCGCTCATCATGGTAAGGATTTCTCCAGTAGCAGGTTCGATGGCCACAATACTTCCAGTCTTGTTTTTCATCAATAATTCTCCATAGCGTTGTATGTCAATATCCAAAGAGGTAACCAGGTCTGCTCCAGAAACGGCAACGGTATCGAAGTCACCATTTTTGTACGATCCTACTGCTCGCCCCAGGTTATCTTTGAGAACATATCGACTTCCTTTGGTTCCCCGCAAAGCAGATTCATAAGCCAATTCCAATCCGGTGGCTCCAATATAATCCCCTCGAGAATACTTGCCATCAGATGCTTCGATTTGTGCTTGATTCACTTCGCTCAAATAACCCAGCACATGTGCGGCATTGGGATAAGGATAACCCCGAACATTCCGCAACTGAATCGAAAAGCCAGGAAATTCATACATGCTTTCTTGAAACCGGGCATAAGTCTCCGAGGATATTTTTGACATAAAAATAAAGGGCACTGATTTGGAGTAGCGGGCACTCCGCCAATTCTTATTGAGGTTTTTTTCAAAGTCCGCCCGATCAATTCCCAACAGCGTGCAAAAACGCAGGGTATCCATTCCTGGATCAATTTGCTTGTAGGTACATTTCAGATCGTACATGGCATTATTATTTACCAGCAATTTTCTATTGCGATCGAGTACCAGGCCACGGGAAGGGTAGAGTGTTTCTTTATCAATCGCAGCGGTGCGCGCACGATCTTGATAAGAGGTGTCGATGAGTTGAATTTCCATGGCTTTTAGCACAAGGATGCTTATCGCTATTATAAAAAATAGCTGAATGCCTCTTTGCCGTCTCTTGAAAGTATCTGCCATAAAAATAGTATCGAAGAGTTTGTTTATTCTCCTGGATCAAATAAGTATTGATACGCTAGGATAAAAATCATGGACATCAAAAAACTAAAAACCGTTCGAAGAAAAATATCTACGATGTATACAAAAGTAAAAGCTTGTACAGAAAAGTAAAAGAAGAGGTAGGCCAAAATCATTACACTACTGTAGGTAAAAAACCAATTGATCCCCAAATGTTTCTTGGCGGGGCTTTGGTTTTTATCATATCCTCCTCTTGGTTCCATCAGTCCCAATACTGCTGGACGTATCCAAGCCATAAAGACACTGGCACTTGCATGTACGCCTGGGCTATCGTAAAATAGATCTACACTGATCCCAATCAAAAAGCCCAAAAAGACGACTAAAAAATTGGGCGTTCGAAAAGGCAGCAATAAGATAAAAATGGGAAAAATAATAACGTTGATGTAATTAAAGTTTTCCCATCCAAAAGAAAGTCTTTGGAAAATCAATACCTGAAGTAGTACCAGGAATATTAATCGCCAGGCATTAGATAAAATGGTATTATTCATCACTCACCTCCTCTTCTATAGTATTGATTTCTTCTCGCATCAAATCATTGACGATATAAACATATTTGGACTTACTCAGATCATTGGAAAGCAGTACGTCTATGGTATAAAAATTACTTCCTGGTTCCAACCAAAAAGTATCAATAACTCCAACCATTATCCCCGCTGGAAAAATCGTAGAATAACCACTGGTTTGAATCGTATCCCCTTTGATCAGTTGGGCATGTTTGGGGATATCACTCAAGGTTACCATCCGGGGATTACTGCCATTCCAGGTCAGTGAACCAAAATAATTATTGCGACGGATCGCAGCAGTAATTCGGCTTTCCTTATGCAATATGGACATGACACTAGAAAAACGACTACCGACATTTCGAATGATCCCCACAATCCCCCGATCATCAAAAACACCAGCCCTAATCTTAACACCATGATTGGCTCCACGATTGATCGTGATATTATTGCTGTGCTTATTAACAGAGTTATTAATGATATCTGCGGAAATAAAAGTATACCGCTGGCTGGTTTTTTCGTTGCGGGCAGAATCTTGAAGGATGGTTTCTACAAAACGGGCGTTCCGCAATTCTGCTCTAAGGCGAGCATTTTCTTCTGCCAAAGAATCAGAAACCGATGACATATCCCAAAATTCAGCTAACTGATCTGCTCTTTCATAAAGCAGGCCGGATATAGTATTCGATGAATTGACAAAGATAGAATTTTGCTTTTTATTGAAATTGATGACCAAGTACATGCACAAAATCTCTAAAACGACAAAAGTTATCAATCCTCCAAACTGAACAAAAAGATAAATTAAATTGCGCATAAATCTGGAACTTCAAAAGGGGCATGCGACCCAGGACATTGGAAAGAATTAGACACTTCTTCGATCTACCAAAAAGGTGAAACGATCAGAGTTTTGTAAGGCAATTCCGGTTCCCCTAACCACTGCTCGCAAAGGATCTTCTGCGATGTGTACGGGCAATTTCGTTTTTGCAGCAATACGCTTATCTAATCCACGAAGCAATGCTCCGCCTCCGGTGAGGTACAATCCTGTTTTATAAATATCCGAAGCCAACTCCGGTGGAGTCGTTTCCAATGCTTTCAAAACAGCATCTTCTACCTTGGAAATAGATTTGTCAAGTGCATGTGCAATTTCCTGATAAGTAATCGTAATCTGCTTGGGAATCCCGGTCATCAAATCTCGACCATTGACGGCAAAGTCATCTGGTGGATTTTCCAACTCTGGCAAGGCAGAACCAACGTGAATTTTAATTTGCTCCGCGGTGCGCTCTCCAATCAGGATATTGTGCTGCCGCTTCATATAATTCATAATGTCTGTAGTAAATTCATCACCCGCGGTTCGGATAGACTGATCACATACGATACCTGAAAGGGCAATCACTGCAATCTCGGTGGTTCCACCACCTATATCGATAATCATGTTACCAATCGGCTCTTCTACATCAAGGCCTATTCCCAGTGCAGCAGCCATTGGTTCATAGATCAAATAAGTTTCTTTTGAATCGACGTGATCGGCAGAATCAAAAACGGCGCGTTTTTCCACTTCTGTAATTCCAGAAGGAATACAAATCACCATTTTCATGTGCGAGAAAAACTTCTTACGAATTCCCGTCATATTGATCAAGCCCTCGATCATACTTTCCGCTGCCTGAAAATCAGCAATCACTCCATCTTTGAGGGGGCGGATCGTTTTTATATTTTCGTGAGTCTTCTCGTGCATTTGCATAGCCTTATTACCCACGGCAATGGTTTCGCCAGTTCGGCGATTGACAGCAACGATAGAAGGCTCATCTACCACAATTTTTCCGTCTTGGATAATCAGCGTATTCGCAGTACCCAAATCTATGGCGAGCTCCTGTGTAAAAAAGCTAAAGAATTTCATTTTCTATTATTAGGTGCTGTTTAAAAAATAAAATTTTCTTTTGAGCCTGCCTTTGCCGGCAGGCAGGTTTTCCATTTTCAAAGAGATGACACTCCCTATGGGAGTTTTACGTACTTTAAAGAATGAAAAACAGAAACCGTAAGGTTCACGAAAGTAAAACTTATTTTTTCAACGTTACTAAAAATCGTTTTCTCTCTGTTGGTGTTGTTAATTTATCTGAATGCTTATTGGATTAGGTCTTTTCTATACAAAAAAGAATTGCTCCGTCGGTATCCAAAAACACAAAAGAAAACAATTTTTGTGTAAAAAGGAAGAAAAAACACCACTCAGCAAGCTAGTGGTCTGGGAAATCAATTTCAATTGGATTGGGGAAATTTGGTTCTCAGAAGTAAAATTGGAATAGTTGTTTGTTCAATCCACGGTAAATGTACAAAAAATCCCTTCCAATATTTAGTAAGTGCTTGGACAAAATTGGGTTACCATTAAGTTCTAGTGTATTGTGGCTTTAGACGAGTCATTTTTAACGATATGACTGAACGATCCCGAAGGGTGAAGCATGACAAACCGACAACGGAGGTTCATAAGGCTCTGCCGCACTAATGCTTCAAGTGAAGGAACCGCGCAAGCGGACGGGCAGCAAAAGGAAACAATGCTTCAAGTGAAGGAACCTGCCTTTGCCAGCAACGCGCAAAGCGGAAGGGCTGATTAAAGATACAAGACGCAGACATCGACGAAGGAGATGCATGAGGAACGAACTAAATTAATATGTGATTTAGTTTTTTCCAAGCACTTTTATTCAGTGAATTAATCCTTTGTTACACAAAGGGCTATCATTGCCCCTGTAATCCCAAATAAAATCTTTGCTTTTATACTGTTGATCTCAAAAATCAAGCGAATGGAATCCTTCGAAAGAGGGAGGTATGCGGCAAAAAATGATTTAAACAGCACCAACAATAACTTCCCACATGTCTTCCCGCTGTAAGTATCGCTGAGCCAAGCCATGCAAATCTTCCGCAGAGATGTTCCGCATCAAATGCACCAAATCGTCAAAGTCCTTTGGATCGAGATTTTCCGTCACGATCGTTCTTACAATACTTGCCACATTGAAGGGACCATCCACCATAGAAAGCAGACTTCCCAAAAGATGATTTTGCAACATCTTCATTTCTACTGGATCCACCATCTTTTTGGTCAATAAATCCATTTCCCGATAAATTTCTTTAACCGTAGGTTCGACAAAATCATTTCCAACCTCGGTACCAATGTAAAAGCACGAATCGTAATGCAAGGAATCTATCGTCGAAAAAATATTGTAGGTATAACCTTTGTCTTCTCTAATATTGGCCATCAGTCGGGAGCCAAAATATCCTCCTAAAAGAGTGTTGAGAATATAAAAGCCTTGATAGTCTGGATGGCTTTTAGTTGGAAATCGTCGCCCAATCCGAATCGCCGTTTGTACCGAATCCTCTCTAAAAATTTTCAAATGCTCTGGCTTAGAATCTGCTACCGGAATCTTAGGCTTCGAAGGGGTACCAATCGGAATCCCTTGTCCTAAGTAACGATTGAGCAAGCTCAGGGTATCTTTTCCCAGGCGGCCACTGAGCATGATTTTACAATTCCCACTATGGTAATGTTGCTTAAAATGCTGCAACAAATCCTCGCGAGTCAAGGAATGATAAGTATCCGGATTGCTATTATAGCCATAAGGATGAGTATCGCCAAAAAACAACTCGGTGATCGTTCTATAGGCTAACACGTCATTTTTACTCAATTCTACTTGCAGCGATTGGATGCTATTGTCCACAAAGGTTTGTAATTCCTCTTCGGGGAAAGCGGGTTCGTTAAGCATTTCTTGCAGCAAGGGCAAAAGGGATTCGAAATGCCGGGTCAGGGTATACAAAACCATAGAAGAAAAATCCAGATTGACCGGCAAACTCAAACTCGCTCCATAAAAATCAATTTTCTCCGCAATCGCTGCTGAATCAAAAGAGGTGGTTCCTTCTTTCAATAATCGACTAGTCGCCCTTGCCACCAGTTGTTTTTGCTCATAAGGGCGTCCGGCATTGTAGATGATTTCTATTTTCAGCACTTCTTGGGTGCCCATTTCTACGAGATAGACGGGGATTCCATTGTCTAACTTATACTCGCGAAAAGGAGGGAGCAAGAGGTTTTTTATATCGTGTATCTCTGGAGCTATCTGTCGATTTGGCATGGTTTGATTTTATGTCCTTTTAGAAAAACAGGGAATTCTTTGCTATTTTTCAAAGGTTCTAGTTCTCTACAAAATTACCAATAAAATCCATACCAACAGGGCCTAAGTATATTACCTCAATATATATATGAATAAAATCACAAGAATTAAACAAAAACCTTGGTATTAAGCTTTCCCCCTTGCGTAAATATGTTTATTTTTACAAACCCACAATGACTTTTAAAGAAGACCTTAGTTTTAAAACACACGGAGCATTGCTATTTTAAAAGTCATAATCACCTAAGCCTACACCGATCATTTCCGTTTTTATTCACATTTTCCGTCTAGGGAAACAACCCATTATTGAATGAAAAAGATTTTTATCCTCTTGTCCTGTTTTTGTGTTGCCCTAAGTGGTTTTTCTCAATCTGAGCTTCCATCGGAGATCGAAGCGTTTTGGGGGGAGCTTCTTGCTCCCTCACAAGGAATACTAACGAGTAGCGAAAAAGTAGTCGACTCTATAATATTTCTACGCATTGATGCTAGCAGCAACTTGTCTTTAGAAAAACAAAACATTTTCTTGTACGATACGCTCGCCAGGCAAACCCGGGAATTCAACTCTTCGTTTGACATCAATGCCGATAGTTTGTTTTATGTGGATCAAACCAATACCACTTATTCGCAAAATCAAATTGTCGAATCAAAGGGGAGGATCGAACAGGGTCAATATCAAAATACTGGACGAATCACCGAGGACTATAGGGATCAAGATGTCTTACTCACTACCTTTGGAGAAATATGGGACGCCGGAACCAATAGTTTTCTACCTTCTTCTCTTTCAAGTAATTATTTTATCGGTACGACGAATCTCGTAGATAGTTTGCTCACTCAAACTTGGGACGCCGGAACTCAGGACTGGGTACCCAGTCGATTGGATTTGCAATTTTATGGCAATGACCTGCTCCGGGACAGTGTTTATTCCTATACCTGGAACAGTACGGCAAATCTTTGGAATTTGATTGGAAAGTTTACCTCTTTCTATGATCCGCTTGGCCAACAAACCAATTTGAATATCTATAATTGGGACAGTAGCATCAGTGGTTTTAGCTTACAACTTGAAATATTCGAATTTTACAATGGTGATGCTCTAAAAGATTCTGCCCATGTCTATTCTTACTTTGGAGGTTACTATGGTGAAAACTATACCATCTTTACTTATGAAAATGATTTGGTAATCGCCGATACGATTTATACTTGGGATGCAACTCAAAACGAACTCCTTTTGACCAATTACCAAAGTTATGCTTATGATAGTGATGGCGATTTGGTAGAACAAAAAACGTATGCTTATAATGCGGTCCAAGATATTTTTACTCAAGTTACTCAAGCCAATTATTTCTACTCTCTCATCGAATTAACCACCGTTTCTTTGCAAAGCCCGATTCCAAGTAATACGGAATGTAAATTCATCAATCCTTATATCATCGGAAGCGACATTTCTTGTTCTCTTGAAAACCCGGAGCCTATCCTTGGCGTAAAAGTATATGACCTTCAAGGAAAGTTACTCCTCCACAAAAAAATCCAAGGACAGGAATTGATCCGTTTTGCGATTGAAAAACACCTGGTTTCTGGTCTTTATATTCTTAGTTTGGAAAATAGTAGCGGCGAAATTGGGCACCACAAACTATTAGTAAATACTCATCAATAGAGTTATTCACAGGGTTATCAACATTCTGTTAATATTTTATACTTGTAAAATTGACAGGAACACTTACATTTACAATTAATTCAAGCAATACTTGAAGGTTTTTTTGACAAAAATGCCTGGCAGTTCTGCCTAAAACAACTTGATTAAGTAATGGACGAAAAATAGGTTACGCACTTTGGCTAGAGCATTTTTAGCCAAAAATCGGTAAGTTACTATTTGACCATTACTCACATAAACTAGCCCAATGAAATTCAGTGTTTCTTCATCCGACTTATTAAAGCAGTTGCAAATTGCTGGAGGCGCTATCGCTTCCAACCCTGTTTTGCCTATTCTTGAAGATTTCTTATTCAACATCAAAGGCAATCAACTAACCATTTCTGCAACCGATCTGGAAACTTCTATCGTTACCCGTATCGAAGTGACTTCCGATGGTGATGGTACCGTTGCGGTACCTGCTAAAATCTTATTGGACACCTTAAAGGAGTTGCCCATGCAGCCAATCACCTTTTTGGTGAATGACGAAAATTATGGGATCGAAATCACCTCTGCCTACGGTAAATACCGCTTGGCAGGTGAAAACGGGCAAGACTTTCCCAATATCCCTGTACCAGATACAGTAGATACGGTAAAGCTCTCCAGTGATGTAATTTCACAAGCGATTAGCAAAACGCTTTTTGCGACGAGCAATGATGAGCTTCGACCAGCCATGACTGGCGTTTACTTTCAAGTGGATTTCAATAAACTAACTTTTGTGGCTACTGATGCACACAAATTGGTCAAATACACTTTTAAAGAAATCGAAAGTGAAGTTTCTACCACTTTTATCGTTCCAAAAAAAGCCCTCAACTTACTCAAAAATGCTTTGCCTAGTGGTGGAGATTTAAAGTTGAGTTTTAATAAAGCGAATGCTTTCTTTTCTATCGATCACATTGACATGGTATGCCGGCTTATTGATGCCCGCTACCCTGATTACAATGCTGTTATCCCGGTAGACAATCCAAACCTCCTCACACTATCTCGATCGGATTTCCAAAATTCCTTAAAGCGGATCGCCATCTACGCCAATAAGACGACCAACCAGGTCATCCTCAATGTCAATGATGGAAGCCTCACGGTATCTGCTCAAGATTTGGATTTCTCTAATGAAGCGACGGAACAATTGCCTTGCACTTACGAAGGCGATCCTCTAACCATCGGATTCAATGCTAAATTTTTGATCGAAATGCTCAATGTTTTAGAAAGCGATGAGATCAAAATGGAATTGTCTTCTCCTACTCGCGCAGGAATTCTTTTGCCTGTCGAAGAAACAGAAGGGGAAGAAATCCTGATGTTGGTAATGCCCGTAATGCTCAGCAACTAAAAACGCCTTCCAGTGTTAGAGATGGATCGAAGCTTACATTGTAAGCTTCGATCCATCATTTTTCAGACAAGCTCCCTAACATGCTCCACAAAAAAATCGGTTTATTTTTTGGTTCTTTCAACCCGGTACATGTTGGGCATTTGATCATTGCCAATTACATGGCAACGCAAACGGACTTGGAAGAAGTTTGGATGGTGGTGAGTCCTCAAAACCCACTTAAGAAAAAGAATAGCCTCGCCAGAGATCACGATCGACTTCACCTCGTCAGAGTGGCCATTGATGAAAACCCTAAGCTAAGAGCATCTGACATAGAATTTGGCCTACCTCAGCCTTCCTACACCATAGATACGCTCACTTATATCACAGAGAAGTTTCCGCAACATGAATTTACATTAATCATGGGTGGCGACAACCTGGGTACTCTTCATAAGTGGAAAAATTACGAATTGCTACTCCAACGATATGCTATCTACGTATATCAACGCCCAGATTATGACTTGGGAGAATTGGTCCAACACCCTAGTGTCCAGATCTTTCAAGCTCCTTTAATGCAGATTTCTGCAAGTTATATTCGCAATTGTATCAAAAATGGCCATTCCATTCAATACCTTGTTCCCGAACCCGTTTATGAATACCTTTTATCGAGTGGTCTTTACCGTTCTTGATTGGCCAAGTAGTCAGCCATTTGACATAAGGAAATAATGTTTTTTCTCGAAACAATAATAACTTTGGTACGCTGTTTTATTTGGAAGCATAATCCCATAAAAGTTTGATCTAAACTAGAAAGCTTACAAAATAAATAAGATCATCTTTTTTTTCCGTCCCTTAGAGAGTCCTTTTCAGAAGAATAAATCAACGAAAATCCGTTATGGGCAAACACCTACTTACTATCATTTTTCTACTTCTTACCTGTTTCAGCACTGATGTCTTTGGTCAAAAAGACCTTCGTATTGGAGAGTGGAACATTTACCATCCTTTTCGTTATGGCAGACACCTCACGCAAAGTGATGAGAAGGTTTATTACACCTCTCAATTTGCAGTCGTAGCCTTCGACAAGGAAGACCTTAGCGCCAAGTTTATTACCAAACTAGATGGCCTCACTAATGCAAAAACCAATCTAATAAAATACAGTCCGATTAGTGGAGACCTCCTGGTCTCTTATTCTAATAGTGATTTTGATTTGATCAATGAAGGAAGAACGACTACTTATAGCAATTTAAGATTGGACGGAAATTTCTTTAACCGGACCATCAATGATATCGCCATTTTAAAAGATTCCATGGCTTATTTTTGTACCGCTTATGGAGTCGTCGAATTCAATTTAGTAAGCGAACGTTTTGGATTTACTGCCAACCTTGGGATTGAGGTTTTCAAC
Organism: uncultured Saprospiraceae bacterium; assembly: GCA_938015925.1. Lineage (GTDB taxonomy): Bacteria > Bacteroidota > Bacteroidia > Chitinophagales > Saprospiraceae > CALLVY01. Next base: position 24,132 of record CALLVY010000050.1, on the reverse strand, counting down.
ATCGCTTATCAAGATGAAAAATTTTATGTGGCAACAGAGGAAGGTATTTATGTCGCCAAAGACCTTCCAAACATCAACCTCAAAGACAACAGCAATTGGAAATTACTCGACATCAATGATGGCTTTCCAGGTGATTATAGATCCGAAGCTATCGTCAACTACAAGGATCAATTATTCATGGCCATTGATGACACCCTCTTTAAATATTCCAATGGCAGTTTGGATTCTGTTTACCACGATTCTGAGTTCGTCATTTCTTACCTAACCGCCGAGGGAGAACATTTGCTTTTAGGACTTTATTGCAAAGAAGAATGCACTGGAAAAATGATTATGTTTGATGCCACAGGTACTGCTCGTCCTGGTCCAGACAATTGTATCAGTCGACCTAGATATACCCTTGAGGATCAGAAAGGACAATTGTGGTTTGCTGATGATTGGTGGTCCTATCGCATTTCCAAATCTGCCGATGCCCCTTGCGAAAGAATTTTATTTAATGCCCCTTTTAATTCCCAAAACAACGAGATCAAAATTCACGATGGGGAAGTGTGGGTTACCTCCGAAATCATCAGCTCTAGTAGCTATGCTTCTTTCAATCAAAATCATGGTTTCTATCATTTCAAAGAGGGAAAATGGGAAAACATCAACAGATGGAATAACCCAGAAATGAACCTTAAAAATGGTGGAAAAAATTGCTATACCGTAGCCATCAATCCCGACAATGGAATGGTGTATGTCGGAACCCTCTCTGATGGCTTACTCGAATACAATCCGGAGACTAAAAAAATATTTTACTACGACAATGTCACTTCGTCGCTACAAGTAGCTATTGGAGATGCCACCGTCAGAGTTGGAGGTTTAGCTTTCGATGATGATGGCAATCTTTGGATGAGTAATAATTCCGCAGGAGACCCTATTGCCGTTTTAAAACCTGATGGAGAAATGATCAATAACTTTAGCAATAAACTAGCATCAGGAACGCCTCTTCGAAAACTTGTCATTGATCAAAATGGCTACAAATGGTTTAGTTCGGATAAACAAGGGCTTGTCGTATATGATGATAAAGGAACCTTAGAAAATCCTCTCGATGATGAAGTGAAGGAATTTACTACTTCCAGTAGCCTTTTACCAGATGATAATGTACGTTGTATCGCAGTAGATCTCGATGGTGAGGTGTGGGTTGGTACCAAAAAAGGAGTAGCTATTTTCGATTGCGGTTCTGTGTTTGAAGACAATTGTCGAGGCTTTAAACAACAAGTGACAGTAGGGGGAATTCCTGCCTATCTTTTAGAATCCGAAGATGTCTTGTCTATCGCAATAGATGGCGCCAATCGAAAATGGTTTGGTACGGAGAACGGAATATTTGTTCAGTCGCCAGATGGCAAAGAATCCGTTGCGTACCTGACCGATAAAAACAGCCCTTTACTCGATAACATTATTTACAGTATTGCGATTGATCCCAAAAGTGGAGAGGCTTTTATTGGTACTGGAAAAGGATTGGTCTCTTTCCAAACAGAGGCCATTGAAGGCTTTGAATACCACGATGAAAATAATGTCTTCGCCTATCCCAATCCTGTTCGTCCAGATTATGAAGGCCCTATTGCTATAAAAGGATTGACCCGAGATGCGAATGTAAAAATTACGGATGTCAATGGTCAACTTATTTTTGAAACGACAGCACTCGGCGGACAAGCCATTTGGGATGGCCGGGACTATACGGGGCGAAAGGCTAGCTCTGGCGTTTATTTGGTCTTCAGTACCAGTGCCGATACTTTTGGAGACCCGGACGCTATTGTAACCAAAATCTTGGTGGTCAATTAAAGAACAGGCTTAACATTAGGGATGTTCAGAAAAAGAAAAAACGGAGGTTTAATGCTGGATAGGAATAAGGAATTTTAAATTTTGAATAATGATTTTTTTGACGAAAAATCGCGAGTTTCAGTACCTCCTATGAAAACATAAAAGAAGGGATTAAACTAAATCATAGCATTGACTGCCGAATCAATATTCGATATTGGAAATTCAGGACTCAATATTCCCTTTTTTATTTTTCCTGAACACTCCTAGCTTAAAATTCAATATTAGGATTTATCTGCGTAGACTTTATTAGAAAGAATGTATTCGTAATACGCTTCGTATTGAGGAAGGATATTATCGATATCAAATCGCTTCGCTTGCTCCAGCGCATTCTCTCGGAATTGTTGGTGCAATTCATCGTCTTTTAAAAGTCGGATTGCATTGGCAGCCATTGCTTCCACATCTCCAAGGTCGCTCAAGTAACCCGTTTTCCCATCAATATTTACCTCCGGTAATCCACCAACATTAGAGGAAATCACAGGTACCTCACAAGCCATCGCTTCTAGTGCTGCTAATCCAAAACTTTCGCTGGCAGAAGGCATAATAAACAAATCGGCCAAAGCCAATAATTCTTCTACCGCATCTTGTTTTCCCAGAAAGCGAATTTCATTGCACAAACCTATTTCGCGGCAGAGTTGTTCCAGGTTATGTCGTTCTGGACCATCGCCAATTAGCAATAATTTAGACGGCACCTCTTCGTATACTTTTTGGAAAATGCGAATGACATCATCCACTCTTTTTACTTTTCGAAAATTGGAAGTGTGTACCAATATTCGTTCTCCATCAGGAGCAATGGCTTTTTTAAAATGATCTTTGTCCACTTTTTTAAATCGATCAAAGTCGATAAAATTATAGATCACTTTGATTTCGTTCTCGATCTTAAACGTTTCATAGGTTTGCTTGGCCAAACTTTGGGATACCGCAGTAACGCCATCAGATTTATTTATTGAAAAAGCGACGACGGGTGCAAAAGCATTGTGGCTTCCGACTAAGGTGATATCTGTACCATGAAGCGTGGTTACCACCGGTACATAACGTCCTTCGCTAAGTAGGATTTTTTTAGCCATGTAAGCAATCGCAGCATGGGGAATCGCATAATGCACGTGGAGAATATCCAAATTTTCATATTTGACGACATCCACCAATTTACTCGCCAAAGCAGTATCATAAGGTGGATATTCAAACAAAGGATAATCTGCTGAGCTCACTTCGTGATAGTAAATATTCTCTTGAAAAGAATTCAATCTGGCAGGCTGTCGATAGGTAATGAAATGTACTTGATGGCCTTTTCGGGCCAAACCTAGCCCCAACTCCGTTGCCACAACTCCACTTCCCCCATAGGTAGGATAACATACAATACCAATTTTCATAAAGATTCTTCGTTTTAAGAGCGTGATTAGTATTAATTGGGAATACTTAAAATGATCCTTTTCCTTATAGTATTAATCTTAAACACGTTCAAAGTGCTGTTTAAATGATCTGAATAAAAGAACGCAACAAAGATAGTTTAGGTTTTTGGCGGAATCTATTTTTAAACCCCTCAAATTCTACCTAAATGAGTATATCTCTAATATTGAAACACCAGAGACATAAAATGGTTATTTTTGCTTACTTTTACTTAGCTATTGTTTAAAAACAATTCGGTTTTTCCCCTGTAAAAGTTAAAATCACTAATTCGTTTTAGCTATTTATACTCCTAGCTAAACAATTTAGCACACTTTCTGTTCCTTTAGAGCATTGGTTTCTTAGCTTAATTTTATTGATAGGCTTTTAGAGACTTTATTTATCTTAATATTTAATCGTTTAACTTACTTTTCAGCGGTGGCAATATATTCTATAGGCGATTTGGAAAAATTATGTGGTATCAAAGCACATACCATCAGGATATGGGAGCAACGCTATAGTATTGTTGTTCCTCGCCGAACCAATACCAACATCCGTTATTACGAGGATACAGACTTAAAACGCTTGCTCAATGTCGCCTTGTTGAACAAGAATGGGATAAAGATCTCCAAGATCGCTAAGATGACAGAAGAGGAGATTAGAGAGAAAGTAGCCGATTTTTCTGAAGTCAATTTCAAATACGATACTCAACTAGATGCTTTAACCATTTCTATGATAGAAATGGATGAATACAAATTTGATCGAATCATTACGGTCAATATCCGCCAATTGGGATTTGAAACAACCATGTTGGATGTAGTTTATCCTTTTTTGGAAAAATTGGGCGTTTTGTGGATGACTGGTTCCATCAATCCGGTACAAGAACATTTTATCAGTAATCTTATCCGACAAAAACTAATTGTCGCAATCGATCAAATTCCTATTCCTCGAGGTCCTTACCTCAAAAAATTTATTGTTTATTTGCCAGAAGGAGAATCGCAAGAGTTGAGTCTTCTTTTTATGCAATACCTTCTAAAATCTAGAAATCATCAAGTCATTTATCTGGGCCAAAACATTTCTTTATCCGATCTTAAGGATGTCTCTAAAATCCATCAGCCAGATTATTTCTTTACGATGATTACGGAAACCTATACCCGCAAACCGGTTCAAGATTATATCGATGCGCTAAGCGCACAGTCTGAAAATACGCATCTCTTGATGTCTGGTTATCAGATGATGGTTCAAGGAATTGAGTCGGCTGAAGGCTTATCAGTATTCCATAGCCTCAATGATACTCTTGCTTTTCTGAAAGAACTCTAATTTAGCTTGGCCTGCACTTGTCCCTGTCTTTTAATTAAAAAATAAAACTTCACAACATTCCCTCAACTGTACCATTAGGTACCATTGAAATTATGTAAATTTGCCTCATAAAATTACAATTCACCTAAAAATAAAATTCTCGATGAAAAATTTATTAAAATTTTCTTTCCTTTTACTTGCTGCCAGTATGCTTTTCGTTGGTTGTAAAGGTAAAACTGCGGGTGATGCCGCCAAAACTGGAGCTGCTGCCGGAGCCGCTGCTGCCACTCCTTCTGCTGCTACCACGTACACCGTCAACAATACAACCAGTAAAGTATTTTGGGTAGGTAGCAAGCCTGCTGGCACTCACAATGGTTCTATCGATGTCGCTGATGGTAAACTTTCAGTTGCTGATGGTAAATTGGTTAGTGGAAATTTCACTTTAAATATGAATAGCATTGCCAACATAGATATGAAAGCTGGAGAAGGCAAAGAAGATCTAGAAGCCCACCTCAAAGGATCAGAAGATGAAAAAGCAGATCACTTTTTCAATGTAAAAAAATATCCAACTGCTGCTTTCGTAATCACTAAAGTTGATGCCCTTCCTGCCGGAGGTGATGCAACACACAATATCACTGGTGACCTTACGATCAAAAGCACGACAAAGAGTATTACTTTCCCTGCCAATGTAAACGTGATGGGAGATAAAGTTTCTGCTATTACTCCTGCCTTCAAAATCAATCGTACGGAGTGGGGAGTCAACTACATGTCTAAGTCTGTTTTTGATGATTTAAAAGACAAATTCATTGATGATGACATCTCTTTGAACATCCAATTGGAAGCAGGTAAATAATTATCGGAATTATTTTTCCTAATTATTTTTTGCTTAAAAGCGTTTCGGAGGTTTCTTCGAAACGCTTTTTTATTTAGAAATTGTTTAAAAACTACTTAGTTATAACCTTTGACTTGTTCGACTACTACCTAAATAACCTGTACCAAGGCTTCTTTTAGCACTTCTTCGATTTGCGCTTGAATTAATCGATCCAGATCATCAATCTGAAAATCAATCAACTCTTGCTTGACTTTTTCACTTATCTCCTTAATTGTTCCTGCTTCTTGAGTAGAAGAGAGCACTAGAAAAGTGAACCAATTTATCTGGTATTCCACAACTCCTTTTGCTGTTAGCTTACAAACTAAATAATACGGCCCTTCTTCTTCTGACTCAGCAGTTCTCCAATTTGAGCCCCCCCAATTTCTCGTATTCTCAAACAACTGAATTGTTTTACTTAATTTTAATACCAAGGAATTAATATCTTGTTTCAGTTTTTCTTTATTCCTTTCCTTTTCCAGGCGATCTACAATTTCAAGTGTTGCATTATCTTCTACATTAGCCAAACTAAGGAGTTTATTCTGTTCTATTTTAAAAATTTCATTAATCGCGGAAGAGGCCTTTGCTTTGATGCTATTCTGGAAGGAGCGACCAAGTGCTTCAACGAAATTTTCGGAAGGAATTTCACCAATAGGAGTTCTTATTTTTTCATCTAAAAGAACATAGGATTTGGGATAGCAAACTAGGTATAACTCATTGCTGACATCCAAGAAAGAAACATCGGTCAAGTAATTTGCAGGCCCCTGATAACTATCGTTTATTGCAGGAAATAATACAGAATCAAAAGTCAATGGATTTGCTAATTGCAACATAAAATATCCCAATCCCATTTGCCCAAGAAATAGAGAATAGACAGGAAGGGAGGTGATTTTTTCTGCAAAATTAGCTAAGCCAAAAGGAGGTAATTCTTTCGCAAGAGATTTACCAATATTGACGCTAAACTCTAAGTAGCGGTCGTCTTCTAATCGTTTGTACAACTCTAGAAAGAGTAGGGCATTGCCCGTAATCCCGTGGCATAGACAAAGCCCTGTCGGCTTTTCGAAAAAGGCTTTTGTTTTCAATAAAGCCGACTCGAGTCCCTTCAGATACTGTTTTTCTTTCGTTAATTCAAAAGCTCGAAGTCTAGTCAGTCCTATCCCTGGTGCACCGTGACACCAAGCGGTCATTTTTTTCTTTTTATCAAAGTTTATTTGTCTGGTATCTCGATAGGATTTGGCCATCCATTCTAGTTCTTCATCTAGATAACGCAAGTCAATCCAATCCATTATTTCAGCGTCATAAAAAAGGTTTTCATGCGCCAAAGTCAATTCTGCCAATTTATAAAAGGCTTTATTTTTAAAATAACTTCCGAGTTCTAAAAACACAAAAGCAAAACCAGAAGCTCCATGAGCAAAACCACATAAGCCATTTTTGTGTTTTGGATTTCGCTCCCAAAAAATGCCAGCCTTGCTTAAACTTGTCCGTTCAATAATTGACCTGAACAATAGTTGAATATCTTTTATTATCCATGCTTCTTGCCGACAGGAATGTAAATGCAGCAAGGCTATAATCATTCCAGCTATTCCACCGATAAGATCCGTAACATGTTCTGCAATTTTGTATTGATGAGCAGAAGCTTTTTCTGTAATTTCCAAAGCTAAATCTAGGTAGGCTGCTTTCTGATTTACAGGAACCAATTTAGAAATTTGGGTCAAGGTATAGACGATCCCTAACTGTCCGGCATAAAAGGAATAATTCTTTTGTTCGTATTTTATTTTATTCTTTTTCAGCCAATTCAAACCATCTTCCAATACGGAAAAGTATTTTGGTTCTCCTGTTTGTCCATACAATTGCCCGAAATAAAGTAAGACTCCAGAAATCCCTGTGTACAAACTAATATTGTATTCATTAGCTGAGTTGACGGGGTCATCAATGGCTTCCCAATCTATTTTTCCATTGGAATCTGCGATTAAAGCATCTCCAATTTTCTGAGCATAAGCTATAAACACTTTTTTATCTTCCATGCTTTGCATACTCCAAAGATTCTATAATAATGTAAGCTAAATAAGACTCGTCTTTATTGAAAATTCCGAGGCGATTGTTCGTCATATGAATAAGATCTGCCACAATTAAAGGAAGTTGTTCTGAATGTATTTTCTTCAAAGCATCACCGGTCTTTTTCAGGTCTTCTATCCATTCTTGCATCCACCCCGATTCAAACTTTTTTCCTTGCTTTAATGCCTCCAAAAAAGAACTAATTTGTTCCAAAACAAACAAGCGATTGGGAGTCAATGACTTTTGGAATTGCTGAATTAATTCTTCTTGATTTTTTTCTACTTGTTCTTTTACGGTAAAAGCATTTAGATGAACTACAGACCAGTTTGATAATATTTTTTTAAATAATTGCAAGGTATGATCTTGGTCAAATTCAAAAGTAGCGACAAGGCTCAAGTGCATTTGAATGGCCTTTCCCAAAATACTTTCATAATTTTGAGCAGCATCCTCCTTTAAAATCTGCAAACAGGTTTTGGAAGAATAGCAAAATTGTTTTTCTATGATTCCAATACTTTTCAGACCTCCATACCTTTGCATCTCCCGTTGGTATTCAATAAATTTTATGGCTGTAATGGAAATTAATTCCTTTGGTGCTACAGCTCCTTGACTTGTCCAAATCCTAAAAAAATCCAAAATAAAAGCTTCTACTTTTTTAACTTTATTTTTCTCTACTTTTAATCGAAGTCGAATGTGGAATTCAGGATCTCGGTAGCGGATAAAAAAGTATTGATCAATTTTTATTTTTTCATTTAGTTGTTCCAATAATGGCAACAATCCTTCTGTCAAAAAACGAAGCGTTCTTCCTGTAATGTAAATATGTGTGGAGACCCAAGTAAAGTCAGCATTTTCTCCAAACCCCATCCTTCTAATTTTTAAGATAAATAACTTGTTCCCTCAACAGCAAAGAAAGAATGGGTTCAATGTCTTCCCAGTCAAAATCTTCATCAAAAGCCAATACATCAGTTCCGGTAAACGACTCGTTTGAAAAAATACCATTTACAATTTTTTCAACTTTTCCTCTAAAGATCAATTCTTTATTGCCATAAAAAATTTTCACCCCTTCCTCCTCTTCTAAATCATTGACCAATACTCTTTGACTTGGCAATCGATAGAAACTTGATTCTTGATTTGGAATTGGTTCATCAACAACAGAAGAAGGAAAACTGAAATTTTTAATCAATCCATTTTCTTCCAAACAATAGGCATTAAACTTATTGACAACTTCCGGCGAAAGGCTTTTTTTAATATCATCCAAAATGCCCGCTAAAGATTCTTCGGGATGCGTCTTTCGATTTTCAGCTGATGAAAGTGGAATGTTTTTCCGAAATTTTTCCTGTTTCGTTAAAACTTCATTGGCAACCCATTTAATAAAATCTATTTTTGTTTTGCAATAAACCCCAACAGTAATGTGTAAAGAGGGTTCATCTTGGGCTAAGGCAGAATGCCAAAACCCTCTTGGGATATACAACAAATCTCCTTTATGCAGTGTGCATTTCACAGAAGGTTTAACCTCTGCATCAATCGATTTATCGTGATCGTTTTTAATTGGAAATTCCGTTCCCAAGTTTTCGTAGACCTCCCAATTCTTACTGCCTTCAATTTGCAAAATAAAGGCTTCTTGCAAATCAAAATGCACATCAAAAGCTTGCCTGCCTTTCCAGGAACAGTAAGTATTAATTTGCACTTTATCCCCAAATTCTGAAGACAATTGACTTGCAAACAGACGGAGGCCAGGACTAATTTTATTTACCGCATCCAATACCAATGTAGCTCCTTGTTGGCTCAGTTTATTAATCTTCTCTGCAGAGATTTTTTTAATTTTTCCGAACCTCCTAGATGGAATAAATTCCGTAATATTATCCTCCGAAATTAAATTTCCATCGTGTACCATTCTAATATCCGGGAAAGACAAATGATAGAGATGTTCATCTAATAATTGATTGAATGATTCCCAATTAAAAAGGGCATCATATCTTTTGGGATCGCCTTTTTGCAGATACACTTTTTGGGTCCAGTAGTCTTCAAAAAAAGCTTGACTACTAAGTGGTGCGAGTAATTTACTTAAAGTTTTCATATGCCTTTTTTTATTTTAATTTCGATTTAGCTCTAATTCCTATCTAATTTTTAATTGCATTAAATACCTTATCAAAAATTCGTTCAATGATTTTTCTTTCTTCTGTAATGATTTGAGCCGTTCCTTTCATTTCTTGTCTAAAAGGAATTTGTTTACCATAAGTTGTCACTAAAGAATCTGATAAAGGAATTTCAACGATGTAGGCAAATTGAGTTTGACCAAATTGATTTTGCCCGACAGGAGAAGGTATTTTTGAAATGGCAGTAATTTCCGACACTAGTACTCCAAACTCTTGGGAGGGAAACGCATCAATTTGAATATTTACTTTTGCATGTACCGCTACTTTTCCAGATCGCTGCGTTGGTAAAAAACACCTCGCGATAATAGCTCCTTGGTTTTTACCTGGCAGAATAGTAAACAAGTTTTCTCCTATTTCGATATCTTGTTGATCACTCCAAATATTTGAATAAGCCAAAACTCCATTTATGGATGCTTTGATAATATTTATCTCCTCCCATTGTGCCATTTCTCCTTTGAGTTGTTCCACCAGTTGTTGAATTTTAAGCAACCTTGTCGACCCTCCTAATTGCCGATCACTATCTAAAAATTTGATCTCTGCGCTCAATTGCTCAATTCTAAGGTCATTATTGATTCTTGTCGAGCGTAAGTTTTCTAATTTTTGTTCTTCCTGAAAAAGTATAGATTGCTTTTCTTCTTTTTCAATATCACTAATCAAACCTTCCTGATTCAAACCCTGAAACCTTTCGAAGTTTTTCTTTTTCAATGCAAAGTCTTTTTCATATAAAGTTTCTTGTTTCTCTATAGACTTGTTTAGTCGGGTAATCTGTTGGATTTGTTGCTTTAAAGATTCTACTTTCACTCCGGTTATTTGCCGCTGGGAGAAGTGTTGAAATTCTTCATAATTTTGAATCAAGGTACTATAACTTGTTTGCAATTGACCCAATTCCAGATTCTTTGGAATCCATAGTTTTTCATACCCTTTTTGTTCTTCGACATTTTCAAATGCGGCAATAAAATCACGGAGTGTTTGCAAATGAGGGTAATACAAAGGAGTTTTTACCAAAGCGATTATTTCTCCTTTTTTTACGGGAGTATTGTCTTTGACGAGTATTTGTTCTATTATCCCGCTGCTTTTAGCGACAAGTTGAATCGGTGGTTTCTGAGAGGTAATGACGATTGGAGCTCTTATAATATCTGGATATTTAATCACAAAGGACAACATAAAAAAGATCGAAAAAACAAAGCCGATAATTGATATCCCCCATTTCATCAACCATCTTGGAGGTATTCCTAAGACATCTTCTTCTTCCGCATACTTTATGGAAAAGACACCTTTTTCTTCTGGCGATATTTTTTTTTCTGGATCTGGCATTAGCTTCCTAATTCTAATTGATTCTTGATGAGTACATAATATTCTCCTCGTTTAGCAACCAATTCTTCATGCGTTCCGGTCTCCACAATTCGCCCCTGATGAAGCACCACAATTTGGTCGGCATTTTTTACCGTACTTAATCTATGTGCGACTACGATGACTGTTCGTCCTTTGAAAAAGTTATCTAAGTTTTTCATGATCACTCGTTCATTATTGGCGTCTAGGGCATTGGTCGCTTCATCAAAAAAAATAAACTCTGGATCTTTGTAAACAGCTCTTGCAATCAACATCCTTTGTTTCTGTCCTTGACTGACACCATTTCCTTTAGCGCCAATCATCGTATTATAGCCCAAAGACAAGGATTCTATAAAATCTTTGATATTGGCTACTTCAACTGCTTTTAGTAATTTTTCCTGATCGACCATATCGTCTGATTCTGCAATATTATTGGCGATGGTGTTTGAAAAAACATAGCCATCTTGCAATACTGCGCCACATTTTTGTCGCCAAAGTTTTTGAGAAATATTTTCAATTGGGGTATCTCCAATTTTTAGGGTTCCAGCTGTTGGCTGATAAAATCCGAGTAGTAATTTTACCAGTGTTGTTTTACCAGAGCCACTTACTCCTACAATTGCAGTTACCTTTTTCCGAGGTATCGTGAGGTTGATGTCTTCTAAGACAACTTCCGTGATAGGAGTATATTGGAAGCTCATATTTTCGATTACGATATTTTTCTCCGGAATCGTATTGATGCTTATTTTTTCTATGCCTTCTTCGTTTTCCTGATCGTGTATTTCTCCCAATCTTTCTAGGCTAATTTTGGCATCTTGCCCCGATTGAATCAAGCCCACCAATCGTTGAAGAGGCACATTCAATTGCCCGATAATAAACTGCACTGCCATCATCATACCCAGCGTCATATCTCCTTTTACGACTGCAGTGGCTGCGATAAAAGAAATAAAAATATCCTTTAACTGATTGATGCCATTGGCTCCTATTTCCTGCCATTGAGCAATAGACAATGCTCTCATGCTGACTCTAAATAATTTCGTCTGAATACTTTTCCAATTCAGTCGATGTTTGTGCTCACTATTTTGCAATTTTATTTCCTGCATACCCTGGATAATTTCTATCAAGGCATCCTGGTTATTCGACATTTCCCGGAAGTGCGCAAAATCTATTTCTCTTCTTTTTTTAAGAAATAATGAAATCCATAAAAAATAAATCCCGCTGGCAATTACGAATATTAAGAAGATTTGAAAATTCAAAATAAATAAGACGATTCCGAAACTAAGGATGCTGATCATGGAATTGATCGCATTAAGTGTTGCTGTGGTCAAAAATGCTTCGATTCTTTGGTGGTCGGTGATTCGTTGTAATAAATCGCCAATCATTTTAGTTTCAAAAAATTTGATGGGCAGTCTCGTTAGTTTAAATAAAAAATCAGAAATCAAAGAAATATTGATCCGAGTACTGATGTGCAGAGATAACCATTGCTGCAAGATATAAACAGAAACACTTCCGACAAATATCATCAATTGCCCTAGAAGAATCAGGTAAATAAATTCGAGATTCCTCGTCCCTATCCCAATATCTACAATGGATTGGGTGAGAAAGGGAAGGACGAGTTGTAACAAACTTGCAATGAGCAAACCTATCACAATCTGAACGAGTAACCATTTATAGGGCCTCAAATAATTGAAAAGAAAAGAAAACCCTTTTTGCTTTGTAGTTTCTCCTTCCTTTTCATAAAAAAGAGGAGTCGGTTCGAATAAGAGTGCAACGCCTTTGTCTTCATCACTTATCCAAAACTTCTTAAACACCTCATAGGTCACTTTCAATTTACCTTGAGCAGGGTCAGCTAACCAAACGTATTTATTAGAAATTTTGTAGACCACTACAAAATGTTTTTGATCCCAGTGTGCGATGCAGGGCAGCGGAATATCAACCAAGGAAACACCCTCTGGTCCACTATCACTAAATGGAATTTTTACAGGAAGTGATTGTAGTCCGATATTTTCTGAGGCCGCCATCATCCCTTTCAGAGACACCCCATCTCTAGTAAAATAACACTTTTCTCTAAGTGATTGCAAACTGTATTCTTTCCCATAAAAATCAGCAATCATTTTTATGCAGGTCGGACCACAATCCATTTGGTCATGTTGCTTATAGAATGGGAATCGTCTTTTTTTCATAAAGGGTACAGCGTGTATAGAGAATCGTTTACTACTATGCAAAATTTATAAGTAAGTATTTAACTTTGCCATTGCACTAAAAATTCAGAGACATATGGTTCTTCATTGCTTTTCAATAATTGCTTCGACGCTGGAAGCATTTCAACAAGTACTAAATGTGTTTTTAGTTTTTTCACCGTTCTATCAAACAAACGAACGACTAAAGGGCTATTAAAATTTATATACTGCGGTTTATAATCATCCTTATTAGAAAGTTCGACTTTTCCTGGAATAGAAATAAATACTTCATCCGGAATTTCATGACGCTCTTTCCAAATATTTAACCTAATAAAATATTCTGATAATGTTTCTTTCTCTAATCGCTCCGGAAGTTCTGCTTTATCAATTAGCCAGGTTTTCCTTTGCAGAATGATATTCTTTGCATAGATAACTCTGGGCTGAATGTTAATGCTCTTTTCTGAAACAAAACAGAGCTTATTTATTTTTTCTAAAATATCATCTATGATAGGAATGAGTGCAATATCAAAAAGACTTAAAAATTTAAACATTTCGGATCTTAGCACTAGCGCTTGAAAAGCCATATCAAAACAATAATAGGTTTGCTGATTTGTCGGATTAAAAAGTTCGATTTCTTTATTTTTTGGATGGTATCGTATCTTCAAATCTCCCAAGGACAATCCATTTCCAGTATTAGTCGTATCTCCTTTTAATCGAATTATTTGTGGCAGAATCAAGGGGTGAACATTGGCACTAAAAGCGGATTCATCTTCGATCTCAACAAAAGTTGCTCCCTCTTCTTTATTACTAGTATTCCACTGTTTAAAGGTATCTATCAAAGCTTCATCACTATGACTTAAAAAGCGACTAAACATTTTGCTGTAACCAGAAGAAATAGAATTTAATACCATTATGGCATCTTCTTCTTTCTTCCTTTCTACCAACTGAATATAAGCACCATGCTTAAGAGCAGCATTAGCGCTTGATCTATTATCTCTCCGGTTTACCTTTTCTAGATCCAGAATAAAATTTTCTCCTAAATGAACTTCTGTCTGCCCTTTGGACAGATAGGCTGTCAATTTTTCTTCTACTGCATTCAACCAGTGATTTCGGGATTCTTTAAACGCTCTTTTTTGTTTTTCCAATTCCTCCGTATACTTCGATGAGCTTAGATTCATCTCCGCATCTTTGGAAATATTCTTTTGGGTAATGCATTTATAATATTGCTCGTGAAATTCTATTAACGAAGGTTCCGCATCTGTTTTATACAAGGCCAAAAACAAACTAGTCGCTTTCATTAAACCAATTGGATTTGACCGACTATTATAAACTACATGAGACAAACGACTCAATTTCGAAAACAGGCTTTCAAATAAATCTTTATTAATTTTTAAATGACTTGTCTTGTTTATGTTTTCATAAAAAACATTGCGTTTGTCTGTGTAATTTTTCAATTTTTTCACTGCATCGAATACCTCTTCATTGGACATTAAACAGACCGTCTCCTCCTTTTTCACTTGTTCGATTATGACTTCGTAGATTTCATGCAGGTGCCTTTTTATTTCTGGAATAATTCGTCTTCTTTCTTCGAATCCAGCGATACAAAATTGTTTTTTCCCTTTATTAATTTGCCGAAGAATTCCTAAAATATTTTCCACAAAAGGGCTTTTTTCCACAATCAATTGTTCCATTTTATTTTCCATATAGAGACTCCAATTAGAGGTAGTCGCCGTAACCCTTTCTGCACACTCTAAAAGACCGCTCTTGATTAAGTCATTGATATAAGCTTTGATTTCTTCTTTCCCTGCATCTACAGATAATAACAATTCGTTGAGTACGTCCTGATAAAAAACTAGCCCTCTTTGGTTTTTGAAAAAAGAACAAATGGCCATTAGTATTGGGGTGTTTTTTATTCTTTGAAAAGATTCGTGGTTATTTTGAGTGGGATAAAAAAGGTATTCATTTTTATAAAACAGGATTTCTTCTTCTCCGAGAAGCAAAGTGTTATTTAAACTAAGCGGATACCAAGTGTATATCTCTTCTAGTCTCTTTAACAAAGTGTCGATAGATTTGACAATAAATCCATCTAAACTTATTGTTGATTTAAAAGAACCGGTAATCGTCAAATGGGTATCGGAGTCTGGAATAAAATCAGGTGTTGAAATATCAACAGAGGTAAACGAACCAAAGGGGCTTGTTTTGGTATACATTCTCGTAAGGTACTTTAGCAAACCTAGTTCCGTTTGGTATTCTTTCTTTCGAAAAGAGTCGATTTCTTTCTTTCTGTATTTAGAAATTTGGTTGAGGAAAGAATGCGAAGACAAGAGTAAACCGTTTTTAAACAAGGTTTCATCCGCAATCACTTTGAGGTATGTTCTGTCTTTATCCAAGTATTTCTTTATAGTGTTTCCTAATGCCTGATTTGTTTTTTTAATTTGATTTTTTGATTTTAAAAGTTGCTTGATCTTATCATACAATTCTTCTTCTAATATTGATTGCAATTCGAAAAATTGATTTTCCGAAATCTTTCTTCCATTAAAAATTTTTCTTTTAAGTCCTATCAATATTTCCTTCCGAGACTGATCCTTTTCTGTACCAATATTTAGGAAAAGATCCTTGCATATTTCTTCTTTGCCTTTTTCTATTGCTTCTTCTAATTGTATTAATGATCGCACTTGTTCCTTAAGCTCTTGATGAACTAAAGGCGCTAATCTTAAAAAAGGTTGACTAGCAATTCTAGATAATATTTTTGGAAATATTTGCACAATTATATTAAATATTGATTGATTTTTTAAGCAACTGATGACCTTACATCTAGCTCCACCTCACTACAAATTTTACAAGCTGGATGTCGGGTAATTTCAACAACTTCTCCTTGCAATTCCAAAGATTTAAAATCGACAACCTTACTAAAAGAACTCACGTATTCATATTTCTTCGCAAAAAAGAAAATGATATCTTTTACTGCTAAACTTGCTGCTATATTGATGTTAAAAGATATCGCCGGATGAATTGTGTAGCTGTGGAATAATTTTTCAGAAGCATTAAAGTCCGCATCCGCTCCTTGTCCTTTCATAAACCATAAATTGCAACAATTGTCGCAGGCATCTGTTATCCCCGGAGCGAATAAAGGACCTAAGCGAATAAACTCAAAGGAATAAGAATTATTGACAAAAGGAATCTGTTTATGAAAACAAATTTCATTTAACCACAAGCGAAAACCAACATCTTTGGGGTCCATCGCTTTGATTACAAATTCGGGATCAGATTCCTCAATAATTCTAAAAATATCTTCTTTGCCTCTTATTTTTTGTTCAATGGTTTTCACATTACAATAGTCGAATGTCCCTTCTAGGATTTGTTTCAATGCATCTGTTTTCTGCTGCCCCAAATGTTCTCTTCGATAGACCATCATCTTTTCTATTTCTGATTCTTCAACACCATCATAATCTACAATGGTCAAGTCTTTGAATCCGAATTGAGCCAACATAAACGCAGTTGTAGAACCCATTCCCCCTGCTCCCAGTATCAATAATTTTTTCGACAAAATAGATCGTTCCAATGGAACGCCCATATATTCCAAAAACAGTTCTTTTCGAATCCCCTTCATCGTAGGAGTCAACATCTCTTTTTCCTTCATCCAACCAAAAAATGCTTCATTGGCAATGTCCTCTTCGGAAATTCCGGTCTCAATCAGTTTTTCCAATAAAACGATATTGGCGGGGGTGTTCTCAACAATTATGCCTTCCGATTTTACACCTATTTTGATTTTTTGAGGATTCTTTACTACCGGCAAATACCTTTTTAAATAATATTGCATAAAAGGAATGTTTATATGATTATAATTAAAAAACTAAAAAGTACTCCTTACTGAAAACAACTCCAATAAGGAGCACAGATTCAAAATCATCTCCATTTTGCTCGAAGCAAATTTTCTTACCTCAAGTTAGGTAGAGACCATTTTGGGGAACTCAATTAAGAGTTATCATTTTGGAGGCAACATTTCTGAGAGGTATCCATAGTTTGGATTACACAATCTTTTGCTTTTGTATATGGCTCTGTGTCAGCAACGCCACCTTGAACATCTTTAGGATCATTCAATACAAAACTTTGTACCTTGAGTACATCCAATTTTAAAACTTTTTTCTTTTTCATAATTTTAGAAAATTTATTGGTTAAAAAATATTAATTACTAAGTAAGAGAGCAAAATTATTTTGCCATTAAAATGGGATGAGTTTCAGGCTTAGTCGAGGCATGAACGAGCAATCGCTCGTGACCCGCAAAGCGGATGGGGGGGGCCTAAGCGATGCCTGAGCATCGCCTACGTTTTTCGCCTCGGCTAAAAACAAAATTCATCTCAAACCGACAACGGAGGTTCAAGCGGTACGAACTAATTTATTGGTAACACAATTTTGACCACCTGCTTAAGCTATAATGCTATCCCATAGACATAGCAATGCCTGAGCAACAAGTGTAAAACACTAGTACTTTATTTTTTCGTTTCGCTTTTTTAATGAAGTTGTTTGAAGATGATTTATTTAATCTCGAACCAAAAATCACTATCCACGTTTTGAAATAAGACGCTTCAATAATTAGCCATCCACTTTTATATTCCCCTAATAAAAAAAAGGTAACTGTAATTGGTCGTAAATATTTATTTCTTACATACCCTTGAGTACCCTTTAATATTCGCTAAATTTTCGGATCCTTCTGTTTACTACTGTTGATTTATATTTTTTTCCCTACCTTAAACCAACAAATAAAACAATCGTTCTTTTCCAATGGATTTTAAAAGAATACTAGACCTACTCCCTTATCAAGCCGCCCGCTATCCACAAAAGATTGCCCTGGCAAGTAAACACAATGGGCAATGGCAAAGTTATTCTACAGAAGATTGTCTAAAAATAATAGATCAACTAAGTACTGGTTTTCTTCAACTGAATCTTCAAGCTGGAGATGCCGTGGGAATAATGACTACAGTGGGAAGTCCTGCTTGGAATCTGGTTGATCTAGCTCTCCAACAAATAGGAGTGATTGTAGTCCCCCTTCATGCAGCAGTCAGGGAAGCAGAACTCCGTTTTATTCTTAAGGAAGCCACCATTAAATACTGCTTCGCTGCAAATCAGGAATTGCATGATCTGTTATCTAGCGTTCGCAAAAACACGCCGGAGCTTCAACAAATTTATACTTTTGAAAAATGCCCCGAAGTTCCTCATTGGAAACAATTGATCATCGATCCCGATCCTACTCAATTGAAAATCATTCAGGAACGCAAAGCAGCAATAAAAGAAGAAGATCTGGCAACGATCATTTATACCTCCGGCACTACAGGTCAACCCAAAGGCGTAATGCTCAGCCACAAAAACATCGTCAGCAATATCAAATCAACCATGTCGTTATTGCCCATCAATTATGAAAAAAAGACGATTAGTTTTTTACCGATGAGTCATATTTTTGAGCGAATGGCGGTGTATGTTTATTGCGCTGCGGGGGTGTCTATTTATTATGCTAGAGGTGTCGATACGATCTTGGAAGACATCCAGGAAGTCCGTCCGCATTATTTCACTTCGGTTCCGAGATTACTGGAGCGTATGTATGATAGTATTTTGGAACAGGCGAGTAGCCAAGGATTTTTAAAACGCAGAATTTTAACTTGGGCCATTGGTTTAGGGGAGCGTTTTAATCGCCGACAAAAAATGAAAATTACCTACCAAATGCAATTGCTGCTTGCCAGAATATTGGTCTTCCGCCATTGGCGGAATGCTTTGGGAGGAAAGGTCGAAGGAGTTATTGTTGGCGCAGCGGCTTTACAACCGAAACTAGGCCAGCTTTTTTCTGCGGCGGGAATTGATATCCGGGAAGGTTATGGCTTAACCGAAACTTCTCCTGCTATTTCTTTCAATCGTTTTGAACCAGGTGGCGTACATTTTGGTACCGTAGGAATTCCTGTTCCAGGAGTAGAGTTAAAAATCGATCAACCTAATAAAAACCAAGAAGGAGAAATTTGTGTTCGAGGCCCCAATGTAATGATGGGTTATTATCGTCAACCCGAATTGACTGCCCAAGTAATCGATGAAGAGGGTTGGTTTCACACCGGAGATATTGGTAAGATTGTTTTCAAAAGATTTTTGCAAATCACGGACCGTAAAAAAGATATTTTCAAAACCAGTAGCGGAAAATATGTAGCGCCACAAAAGGTAGAAAACTTACTCAAGTCCAGTCGCTATTTTAGCCAGTGCATGGTCATTGGTTTTAATCGACCTTATGTTACTGCTTTGATTATCCCCAATTTCGTTCACCTGGAACGCTGGTGTATCAACAACAAAGTACACTGGACTTCCCCACAATACATGGTGCACAATACCAAAGTAGAAAATTTTCTTGAAAGTGTTGTTGCTCAAATCAATGACCAATTGAAAAAAGAAGCGAGAGTAAGGCGAATACACCTGCTTCATGAAGAATGGTCTGTCCCAACTGGAGAATATGCACAAACCTTGAAATTGCGTCGGGATTTTATTTTGGAAAAATTCAATAAGGGCATTGAAGAAATGTATAATAGCAAGGACGAACTGATTTCTTCTAAAGAACAATAAAGCGTTCCCCCTTAAAGGTTTTTCTCCCAAGCCCAACCATTCCTTTAGAACTAAAATACCCATCTCCGAATTTTACGGAATTAAATTTCGTCTTTCCGCTTTCAATCCTTCAAAATATCGCCCTCCGGAGTAGTATAGCAATTATTTTTTGTATATTTTGGGGTAGAATTAAAGACAGAAAAGGCCTTGCGCCAAATGCAATAACATAAACAATCAATTTTCATGCAACCTACCAAGTTATTTGACTACATCTACTATCAAAAAGAAAACTTCCCTCAAGAGAAAGCCTTTGGTTATAAAAAGGATGGAAAGTGGGTTTATTATAGTACGGATGATATTATTGAGCAAGCCAATCAAATTAGCTGTGGTTTACTAAAACTGGGTTTACAACCAGGTGATAAAGTAGCGACCATCGTTTATAAGAATCGTCCGGAATGGACCATCATGGATATTGGAATGTTGCAGGTAGGAGTAATTAACGTACCTGTTTACCCAACCATTAGTCCAAACGAATATGAATACATCTTCAATGATTCGGAAGTAAAATACTGTGTCGTAGGAGAAGGCGATCTCTATGACAAGGTAACTGCTGCGAGACCTAATGTTCCTTCTTTAAAAGAAATATTTTCTTTCGATGATCATCCGAAATGCAAGTCTTGGAAAACACTATTTTCAGACGAAGGAATAGAGGAAGTAGAAAAAAGAAAAGCCAATGTCAATCCAGAAGAAATGGCTACCATCATCTATACTTCCGGTACTACTGGAAACCCAAAAGGAGTGATGTTGAGCCATACCAATATTGCCAGTAATGTAAACGGAGTAAAAGAATTACTCCCAATCAAAGCAGGTGAAATCGCTTTGAGTTTTTTACCGATCTGCCATATTTTTGAACGCACCGCTTCTTATTCCTATGCTTACAATGGCATCAATGTCATCTTTACCGGAACAGATAATCTGGGAGGAGAAAATGGGGATTTAGCAACACTGAAGCCTCACTTTTTCACGACCGTTCCGCGTCTGTTAGAAAAGGTTTACGAAAAAATTTACAATAAAGGGGTCGCCCTTACTGGCATAAAGAAATCTCTCTTTTTCTGGGCTTTGGGTCTTACAGAAGATTATCAATTTGATCAAAAGAAAGGTGGCTTTGCCGGACTTAAAAACAGTATCGCTGATAAAATAATCTTTAGCAAATGGCGAGATGCACTCGGTGGTAATGTCAAAGGTATTCTTACTGGAGCTGCAGCTTGTCCTGTAAAAATGGCGCGGATTTTTTCTGCTGCCGGCATTCCTATACGAGAAGGTTATGGATTGACCGAAACTTCTCCAGGCCTCACCATCAATCGTTTTGATCTCCATGGCGCTATGCTGGGGACCGTTGGGCCGATGCTTCCCGGAGTAGAACTAGTCATCGACGATACCGAAGGCGACTATCGTGAAGGAGAAGGAGAAATCTTAGCCAAAGGAAAGAATATCATGATGGGCTATTATAATAAGCCTGATAAAACAGCGGAAGTCACCAAAGAAATAAATGGAGTCAAATGGTTTAGAACAGGCGACATTGGAAAATTGGTAGATGGTCCTGGCGGCTCAAAATTCCTTAAAATCACGGATCGCAAAAAAGAACTACTCAAAACATCCGGAGGAAAGTATGTTGCTCCTGCACCAATTGAAAATAAATTTAAAGAGGATTTCCTAATCGAGCAAATGATGGTGGTCGGCGAAAAACAAAAGTTTGTTTCCGCCCTAATCGTACCTGCCAACGAAGCTTTGATGGCTTGGTGTAAGGAAGAATGTATCGAACACGATAATGTACGAGATGCCATTCAAGACCCTAAAGTGATCGCTCACTACCAGGAAATTTGCAATAAATTCAATCCCAACTTTAGTCATATCGAGCAAATCAAAAAGTTTGTATTGATTGATGACACCTGGGAACCCGTAAAAACGGATGGTACCGTTGGCGAACTAACGCCTACCATGAAACTCAAACGTCGAGTTATTCTTGAAAAATATGGCAATGAGATAGATTCTATCTACAGCTAATTAGAGTAAACGGAGCCTTAATTCAATATCCGATCGTATTGAATTTCACTTTTTTTACTATATTTACAATACAGAACAAAAAACAAACACCAAGCTTCCATCTCACCTCTGTGAATGGAAGCTTTTTTTCACGCTCCCCCGCAGTGATTACTTTTATTCTGTTTCTCCCACAAACCCTTGATGATTTTTTAACATATTTTGGTGCGATTTTTGGTGTATTTCTAACTGTAACCACCAAAAAACACGCTTGGTACAAGCATTTGCACTTCGTGTTCACAAAAAGGAAATAACATAACCATGTACTTTGCCCCCCGGAACTGTTTAAAATATCTGGTGCTATTCGTCTTGGCGCTATCTCTGCCTGCTTGTCAGCCAGATGATGGACTTGGTATCAAACCTAGTGAATTCACCAAAGCTCAGCGAGAAGATCTAGGCGACCTCATACAGACCGCCATTGCCAATAATACCCGAGACTTCTCCATTTTACCCAACGTCCCCCCTTTCGATATCGCTTATGAGCACATCAACAGGCTCTACAGTCAAGCAAATGATGCCTTGCAAAAAGACAGTCATTCTCCTTCTTCTGATCGATGGAATCCAGAACGCCTCTGGAAAACCCATATCCTTTTAGAAGATCAGAAAAACGCTTTTATTCTCCCCGGTGGCCATTTTTACATTACTTCTGGTTTGCTAAAAGCATTAGAAAGCGAACACGAACTTTATTTCATTATGGCCTTCGAATTGAGCCTAATGAATGAAAAATACCTTTTCAATCGGCTACTCAATAATTTCAATACCACCATTCTCATCGATATGATTAGCGGAAGTCCTTCACCTAATGGCGCGACTCCAAACAGTATCGCTCTGGCGCTAAGTGAGTTTCAATATGACGAAGAAGATCTTTTGGAAACGGATGAGAGAACCATTGAATTAATTTGCGAAACTTCTATCTGGGACCCAACGGGCTTGATTCCCATTTATGTATCCACCTTAGACGAACTAAGCCCATGGATTATCAATCGGGATTATCCGGGTCGCATCAGTCGCCTAGACCAACTTAAAAAACAAATGGGCTGTGGTGCTATTTTAGGAAATGGCGCTTATGAAGAAAAAGTGGTCTCAAATATCCCCTAATTTCGATC
This sequence comes from uncultured Saprospiraceae bacterium, assembly GCA_938015925.1. Taxonomy (GTDB): domain Bacteria; phylum Bacteroidota; class Bacteroidia; order Chitinophagales; family Saprospiraceae; genus CALLVY01. The sequence continues at coordinate 1,235 of CALLVY010000050.1, read as the reverse complement.
GATCCATCACTGGATTTTCGGCGTTCAACAAATCTAAATTAAAAATCTTGCTGTGCCGCTCATACAGTATTGGTGTTAGGTTTTTCATTCCTTCTGGAAAATAAAAAAAGTGGTGAATGGCCACTGCCCGAATATCAATTTCCGGCAGCGCAATATGCTTCTTGATCGCCTCGCTTTTCATACCACTGATCTGACTCAAATCTTCCCAGGAAATTTCGCCCTCTTTAGCATAATCTTTATCTGGATAGCTGGCAATATAAGCTTGGGCATATTCATGAAATCCTATATTGTATTCTTGAGCCTGCATGATGCCCCTCATCAAAGGATCTAATGCAAAAATCAACACCCCATCTTCTGCATTGGTTTCTGAAGCATGAATGTATTCTGGAAAATTAGGCGAAGGAAAATAAGCTGGATAGATCACCAGTCGCTCAAATTTAGGCAATCGATAATCTGCCTGACCAAAGGTGAGTTGAACGACATTCGTGGCTAAGAAATACTTTATCTCATCTGGTAGCTCCGAATCTTCTTGCACGCCTTTCGCAATAAAAGCATTGGCGATCACATACAATTCTACCCGATTTTGAAATCGCTTTTTATCCGCTTCCCGCAAAGCAGCATAGAAGGGAATACTTTTATCAATGATCGCTTCCAATTGCGGATGCATCGGTGGAATATGCTTCTGATACCACCACCAATCCAACTCCGGCTGAATAAAAAATATCGCAGCGCAAGCCAAAATCGGAGGAATGATATACCAGGAATAAGAAGAACTCACCATGATGGTCAGATACAATGCGATAACCAGTAGAATGAGAAAGGGAATATATAAGCGCTTTGAAAGCATGTGTATTTATTTGGTTCTTTGACAATATTTACACTGCAAGATAAGTAAGAGCTTTGACAAAATAAATTCAGGTAGCGAACAAATGAAAATGACAGGAGATATCATTTTGTAAAATAGATGGGAATTTTTAAAAGTTTCCCGCAGATCGCACGGAATAAATTCGCAAAGACTTTAAAAATTTTTATCCGTTTTTACGAAAAATTGCACGATCTGCGGGTCTCTTATATTCTTCTGAAAGAGAAAATCTTAGTTCACAAAAAAGCGACGACTAACTAAGTTTTTTCCTTCCTTATCGGTAATGTTAAAAATATACATTCCGGTATTTAAATCTGAAATATCAATCGAGCCTTGATTGATATCAGCATTCAAATCTCTGCTTTCTGCATAT
>CALLVY010000049.1 GCA_938015925.1 uncultured Saprospiraceae bacterium | reverse complement strand
TTGAGAAAAATAAAAATAATAAATGGAATTTATCCAAAATAAAAAACTAAAAACCATTCGGGAAGATTGGCGAGGTAATCCTTTTGATGGAAAAGAATTTCAATATGTCGACCAAGCTTTTCGACCTTCTTTCAAAGCGCTGTTGCGCTGGCAAACTTCCAGGAATCCACAGGCCAAAGAAAAAAGAAAAGACCAATGGCGGCCTGCTATTTCTCTGGATGATCACTACCTCCAAAGCAAGGATGATTTTATCGTCTGGCTGGGACATGCCAGTTTCCTGATTCAATTGAATGGAAAACGCATCATCACGGATCCTGTTTTTTACAATATTGCCATACTAAAAAGATTGGTCCCACTACCTTTTGATCTCCAAAATCTCAAGCAATTGGATTACCTCCTCTTGTCTCACGACCACCGCGACCATTGCGATAAAAAAACCTTTAAAAACCTTTTCTCCCAAACCCAGCCGACGACTCTCACTAGCCTGAAAATGTCAAAGGTGATGGCTTCCTGGACCAAAGGAAATGAAATTCAGGAAGCGGGTTGGTATCAGCAATATCAATTGCCTCACCAAGATTTGCGGATTACTTATTTACCCACTCGGCATTGGTGTCGCCGTGGATTACTCGATTTCAACCGTGTCCTTTGGGGAAGTTTTATGATAGAAACGGATCAGCAATGCATCTACTTCGGCGGCGATAGCGCAAGTGGAAATCATTTTGCAGAAATCGCTCAACTCTTTCCCAAGATTGATATTGCGATCCTAGGCATTGGAGCTTACAAGCCAGATTATATGATGGAAGATGTCCACGCCAATCCGGCCGAAGCACTTGAAGCCTTTCAACAATTACAGGCCAAAAAAATGATCCCCATGCACTATGGAACTTATGATCTTTCGGATGAGCCGATCAGCGAACCTTATCATTGGATCAAGCGAGCTTTTGCGGAAGCGGGACTTTCGGAGGCTTTGATTTTGCCAGCAGTGGGAGAGGTGGTGAATTGTTGAAAAGAGAAAAAATTTAAAACCATTTTTTGTAAAGCCAAAAAAGCCCTACTAAGCCAAGAGAAATTCCCAAACCCCACCACCATGGAAATCTTGTTCCAAAGTCAATCGGTGCAGAAGATCCCAATACAACGAGGTTGGCCCAATATGCAGGAGCGGTATAAGTCGGATTAATATCCCGGAGGTATTGCAGTTTTGCATTTTGCAAAGCGACATCTTTGGTTTGTCCTTCTTTGAGATTTTGGTAAAAGGGAATTAAGATTTTTTTACTGGAAGCATCCGAAGCACTCCATAAGCTGGCAATGATGGAAGGACAACCGGCATAAGCAAAAGCCCGTGCGAGAGAACGGACGCCTTCTCCTTTGTGCAATTTTCCAAAGCCGGTATCACAAGCACTGAGTACGGCCAGGCTAGCTTGCAGTGGCAGCGAATAAATATCTGCGGCGCGGAGGAGGAAAGGAGAATCATCGTTTTGTCTGGCAAAAGCAAGGGCCGATTGCATGGGGTCTTTTTTGTTTTCCATCGCATGCATGGCCAAGTGTAAAACCTGGTAGTTGCTTGCATTTTCCATAAAGGAAACCTGGGTCGCCTTTTGATCAATCCACAAATCACCACCGAATATTTCGGCCACTTCTTCTACTTCCTGAGTGGCATAAAGTAATTTACCGATCTGTCTTTTTTGTTGATTAGGAGCTTCGTTTTCTTCTAACCAATTGCTCAATCCTTCTAAAGTGTAATCATCATAGACCAAACCAAAGCCTGCAAATTTTTTCCTTGCTTTATCGAGTCGTTCCTGTTTGTCTTGATCGAAAAAGAGCTTGGAGGTGTAGGCGTAGCTGATGGCGTATTTTTGGAGTAGAAAAGGATTGTTTCTATTGTTCCAGGAATCGGTTTTTTCGTAAAAGAAATTGTCAAAAGAAAGCTGAGCAAGTTGATGGTCCGGTACGATAAAGAGTCTGTTGAATGCTTGTTTTTGGCTAGCTTGGGCAATTGGTTTTTCTAGCAATAACTGATACAATTGATAAGCAGTATTGCTATATTTTTCCTTTTTTAAAATTTTATCCTGGGAAGAAAATTTTCTAAAGTCCAAGCAGATTTGATCGAAGTTTTTGGGCTTTGGTGTGGAGAAATAAGAAATGTCCTGGGAGGAGATCGTAAAAGTATAGATTTGTTTTTCGCCAATAAAATATTCGATCAAAAGCGCATTATCAGGAATTTGGCTTTGTAGTTTCTGAGGATCTGGTGCCTCGATAAAACCATATTTTAGCTCGTGGTAGCGAGGGTGTTCCGTTTCTAGTTTTTGGATAAAACGAGCATAGGTGCGGCGATTGTAAAACAATTGATCTTTTAGCGAATCTATTTGTTGAGCGTTTCCACTGATTTGAGTATCGTAAAATTGCGCTTCCAGTTGCATGTTGTTTTTTCGCAAATCCAATTCTTCCTGGATGAGTTCGGAAGGAATATTATTGTATTTGGCGTTTTCATCGTTTAGTCCTTCGAGCAAAACGATGGCTTTGTTTTTGGCAGAAAATTGATAGGCGCGTTTTAAAAAGAAAGGCTTATTGCTCGTCCGATACAATTCCAGCGCCACTTCAATCGCTTGCTCATAAATGGGAATGGTTTTTTCGATCAAGGCATACCTGGAATCCGCTTCCTGAAATCCTTGTCGGATTTGAGTGATTAAAGTATCGAGATTTTCATAGCCTGCAAAAGCATGATTGAGGGCCTTTTGATTTTGGGAGTCTTGTTGATAAATTTTATAAAAACTTTGCGCTTTGGATTCGAGTGGTTCCAATAAAGAATATGGATCGAGGCAGATCATTTTTTGAAAATCAGGATTGGAATGCTCCTCCGCAGGATCGAAATCAGGAATTAAACTTTGTACTCCTTTTTGATAAAAAGAAATGGCCTTAGGATAATTGGCTTGATTAAAATAGACATCTCCCATGTTGTCCAT
>CALLVY010000048.1 GCA_938015925.1 uncultured Saprospiraceae bacterium | reverse complement strand
GTAGTTGCCATAAATAATCCATTGGCATCAATGCTTCCTCCTCCGGTGGTAGACCAATTGATATTGCTGGGAAAGAGCGCGCTGTATTGATCATATCCTTGTGCGGTAAATTGTAGATTTTTACCTTCTTCTATTTCGGTGACATAGGGAGCAATACTGATAAATGTTAGTTTTGGTGCAGGCTCGACATATTGGTCGTAACCTCCAATGATTACTCTTACACTAGTGGGGAAAGTACATTGTATGGTGGAGGAATGATCTCCCACATCGTCATAGGCAAAAGCATAAGTTTTGGACTCGTAGCTGATTTCTTCATTATGGAAAAAACGGACGTATTCATTGTAAGGAGCATGGATGAAATACCTGGATGCATCATGCGTAAATTGAACAGTCCCATCAATAACATCCGTATAGATGGCATGGCGATTTATTGCGGCAGCGATCTGCGCTTGGATCATTAAATCTTCATCGTGTTTTTCTTGATTTACATTGGCGTCAACGGTCGTAAAAGCCAAAAATCCAGAACCTTCAATGGCATTAAAAGAAGTGGGTTTACCGTAAATAGTGGCAATGGAATTGTCTTCCGGATCGACAAAATCAAATCGCTCTCCAGTCACCCGACCAGTCCAGATACCTCGATCTCCAATATCAATGACTAGGTCATTATTGGTGTAAGTATCCCAAATGTCATCAATATAATCATCAAAAATGTCTTCCGGGAAATCTTCTACTTTGGAAGGCTGTTCAATAATATAACCTCCGTCCAGGGAGTGATCTTTGATTACTTTGGCCACTAAATATTCCGTAGATACCGCATTGTCCCAGCGGTTCAAAATTTCTTCATGCGGTAATTGTTCTCCTATTTTTCCATACTTAGGAGTTCCATTTCCTCCCACTGCACTCAAGTAAGATTCGGTATAAGTGGGTTCTGTAAGTCCGCCTGTAAATCCACTGACTTCAACGGATAAAGGGTATTGATAAGCGTCCACACGACTACTGTTGGTCCATAATCCAGAATTGCCCCAAGTAAGCTCTACGATTTCCCAACGAATGCCATCATTGGGGTCGGTAGAAGAATTGAGATTCGCCCCAGCATAGCCTCCCGTTTCATGAAAATGTAAATACATGGGAGACTGGAAAGAAATAAAAATTCGACTGCCATACAAGCCTTGGGGTATTTGTAAAGTGTGCTCGCTAATGTCACTAAGTTTTGTAAAGAGGTCAGGGTATTTCCAATCCGCAGGCGTGCTCCAGGGAGGGCCATCAAGGACATTCTGATCGGCGGACATTGGGACAAGGGAGTAATCACTCATGTCCATCCATACATCGACATTATCACCAAACTTACCGACTAAGCCAATATAAATTTCAGAATCGGGATAAGGAGAATTATTGCTAAAGGTATAGGGTAAAGAATATTGTGCGAATGATAAGTTATTGGCAGACGCAAAAAGTAGGAGTAGCATGATTCTTTTCATGATCAGGTATTTATACTACAATGATAAAAAAATAAATCATCCTGTTCTTACAAAATGACTCCTAACTATATGTAAAACCGTGTATGGATCGGATGTGTAAATGTTTGCATCTTGTAATGATATTGTTGAATTTCCTGCAATAATCATGGGGCTAGTCCATATAATTCTTATTAAGTGTTATCTAGGTGGCATACCTTTTGCCTTAAGAATAAAATATACTCCCCCCTTCATAAGTTTCCCCTATACATTAATAGCGACAGTCACAAAACTTTCACAAAATAGCTTTGTGATAGGCTTTATCTCCCACTATACTGCTCGTGATAGATTGATTTTTGAATCCAAAAGTTTAGTTATGCACCTTATCACAATCATTGGGATTATCTCTGCTTCATTGTTTATTTTTTTCGTAGGAACCAGTTTTTACGTTAAAAGAAAGCATAGAAATAATTAAAAACCGAGTAAAGTGACGAAGGGAGGTCCTATATATAGCCCTTTATCTGTCTTTACCAATAGATATAATATTTTCTTAATATTACTAGAATAGGGAATTTTTTACAGAACGTAATCGTTATACTATGTAGGTAGAATGCGTGTTTAAGGGTTAATTGTTCTTTCAAATGGATTTATGTAAAATTTTATTCTTTCATTTATGATTTTGTGGATTTTTATTTTGTTGTTAGTAAATTGTTAGTAAAAAAAGAAAATAATTGTAACTTCTTTGCTAGGTATCGTATATCTCTGTAGTGTTTTTGTTAGAAGTTCTTGATAGTCAAAATAATTTCATTCAGAAAGTAAATTCACTTTCTATTTATAAGGTTACTAAGATTATACACAATCACCCCCTATTATGGATAATACTTGGATTATTGTCATCGCCCTTGTTACTGCTGTATTGTTTATATCATTTACCCTTTACGGAGTTTGGTCTCAAGCCGTCGTAATATCTGGGCCTTCAGAAAAAAGGATGCAAAAAGATCAGTTTTATAAGGACCTAAAAGATAAGATTAAGTTAGCTGGAGAAAAACTACAGAAACTAGAGCATACAAAACTTAACGAAAAAACTAACGAGAAAAGCCCCGAAAAAATATTGTAGTTAATAGAGAGCGATAACTTAAATAGTTTTGTGGAGGAAAGACATTCCAATATCGATTTTTCAATAATTTATGAGAAAATTTTTAAACATCTAACCGGATTATTTCTGGTTAAGAATAAACGTTTTTTTGATTTAAATGATAGTAACGATGAAATGGATAATAAGTAGAAATATCCATTTGCAATGTAAACGAAAACCAACGGTCAATGCCCAAATATTCTCACGAAGAAGATGAGGACAATCATGTCAAAGAATTAGAGGTCAAGGCTCAAGTTGCCATAGGAGTTATTAGCGTCCTAGCAATTGTTGCAGTCAATTTTATGATTTGCCAGATTGGACTTTTGCCGATAACGGTAAAGTTTCTCTTGATGGTTATTTGGACTAGTTTTGTTCATATATATCAACCCCGTGCTATCGATGGTTTTACAATTTTTCTTTTTGCATCTCGAAGCAAACGTGTCGGTGCAGAAAAAGAATTTAGAGAAAAATATCGTAAAAAGAATAAAGAACGTTCCTTACTAGAAGAAGAAATTAAGGACGATGAAGTTCTTGTCTTGCAGGAACAATTAAACGGTCTTCTTACACGTCTTGAAAAAATTGAAACCGATTCTCAGGAAACAAATATTTCTCAATAGAGCGAATAACGCGGGATAGGGAAAGGTTAGGTTTTTTTGTTGGAACACATTGAAGTTGTTTAAAAACTACTTACTTGCTTGCAAAATGATCTTTAAAGCAATCTTTTCCCCTTAGCTTGTAAGGGGCAGGCTTCTTTTTTATCGGCCGTAGCTCGGCTATGCCCTCAAAAAAAGAATCAAGCTTGCTTCATATCTCTATTTTTCACTACAAGCAGCAATTCTTAAACAACTTCGATAAGTAATTCTACTTTTTTGCGATTTTTGCAAATATCCTTCCTCCTTTTATTTTTTTTATTGCATTTTTACGGTTACTTAAATTTAAAAATTTAAAATCTAGATAATTATGGCAGATATCATTCGCATGCCTAGAATGAGTGACACGATGGAAGAAGGTGTCATTGTAGGATGGCTCAAACAAGTTGGAGATTCCGTAGAACCAGGAGATGTTTTGGCTGAGGTGGAAACCGATAAAGCCACTATGGAACTAGAAAGCTTCCAAGAAGGAGTTTTGCTTTACATTGGGGTAAAAGAAGGTCCTGTTAAAGTAAATGGTGTCCTCGCTGTGATTGGAGAAAAGGGAGAAGATTATTCTGCTCTTTTGAAAGAAGCTGAAGCAGGTACCGGAAGTGCCGCTGCTGAGCCCACCGCACAAGAGTCTGCTCCTGCTGCCGAAGTACTCGTTGCAGAAACTAGTTCGACTAATGGCGCAGCATCTAACAGCAGCGATAGCCGAATCAAAGCTTCTCCGCTTGCCAAAAGTATTGCCAACGACGCAGGAATCAACCTATCCGGTATTAAAGGCACTGGCGACCAAGGTAGAATCGTAAAAAGAGATGTTGAAGCCTTACTCGGTTCCAAAGCGGATACAACAGCCAGTCCGGCCATTGCTCCTGCTCCTGTAACTAAAGAAAAAGAAGCTCCTGCAGTTCAACCATTTGTATATGGTGGTGGAAACGGAGCCAATTATGAAGATACTCCAGTAAGTCAAATGCGAAAAGTCATCGCTCGGAGATTGGGAGAAAGTAAATTTTCTGCTCCTCACTTTTATCTGACCATTGAAGTGGAGATGGACAAAGCCATGGAGTCTCGCAAACAGTTGAACGAGATTGCACCGGTTAAGATTTCATTTAATGATTTGATCGTAAAATCTTGTGCTGCGGCTCTTCGTCAACATCCAGCCATCAATTCTTCTTGGATGGGAGATACCATCAGAAAAAATAATGATGTAAATATCGGTGTTGCTGTTGCAGTAGCGGAAGGCTTATTGGTTCCTGTGATTCGCCATGCAGATATGAAGACACTGTCACAAATCAATACGGAGGTAAAGCTTCTTGCAGGTAAAGCCAGAGAACGCAAATTGCAACCAGACGAGATGCAAGGCAATACTTTCACTATTTCTAATCTTGGAATGTTTGATATTGACGAATTTACGGCCATTATCAATCCTCCTGATGCTTGTATTCTTGCGGTAGGATCTATCGTAAAGAAACCTGTGGTCAAAGGAGAAGAACTAGTGGTTGGAAATGTAATGAAGCTTACGCTTTCTTGTGACCACCGCGTGGTGGATGGCGTTACTGGAGCCAAGTTTTTACAAACGCTCAAAGGAATTCTACAAGATCCAATACGGATGTTAGTCTAGTAGGCTTTATCCTACATTCTTCGCTATACAATAGAGTTTATTCTAAATAATTTAGTATGGCTAAAAAATTGTCTTTTACTCCCACTCTGCGTCGCGTCCTCACCATAATAGCTACGGCTATTAGGCTCCGGTCGCTTCTTGATTGGAAGTAAAATCCTTCATTTTTATCTCATAAAACCATTTTAGAATAAACTCTACTGGGCCAATGCAATATGAACTTTGCATTGGCCCGTTTGTTTTATTTCTATGAAAAGAAAAACAATAGTTTTGGGAGCCAGTAGTAAGCCCGACCGATACTCCTATCGAGCAGTAAATAGGCTTCACCAAAAGGAATATGAAGTCCTCCCTTTAGGCTTTAGACAAGGAACTATTGGAGATCTTGAAATACTGACCGAGTGGCCAGCAATAGAAGACATCGACACCATTAGCCTATACCTAAATCCAATGAGACAAAGTCCTCATTATGATTATATCTTAAATCTAAAGCCGAAGCGCGTTATTTTTAATCCGGGTACAGAAAATCCCGAATTGATTGCCCTCTTGAAGAAAGCGGACATTGAAGCAGAGATTGCTTGTACTTTAGTGCTTTTAGCTACCGACGCTTATTAGTGTCTTTTAGGCCTTTCAAAAGCTCCGGAATTAAAAACGGATCGACCTTAAAAGGACGATCCGTTTTTTTTTATGGAATTAAAGAGTGGCTTAGTAACCAGCTTCTTTGTTTCCAGAGTATTTTGTTCCAGAACCAGAACCAGCGTTGTTTACGCCACAATCTGGACGACCCATTGTACTTTCAGTAGTTGCTACATGGAATTCAACACGACGATTCATCATGTTTGCTCCATTAGAATCTACAAGGGTAGTATTTTCACCTCCCCAGTTTAGGATAAAACGATCTCTAGAGATACCGTACTTAGAAGATAAGTAATCGATAGCCGCTTGAGCACGATTGTAAGAAAGTACATCGTTGTAGCAATTTCCAGCAGAACGATCAGTATGACCATTAGCTACTACTCTTACTTCAGGATTCAATCTCATAACAGTAGCAACATTATGCATTTTAGCATATTCAGAAGTTTTGATACCGTATTTGTCAAGATCAAAGAAAATCATAGGTAAGAACCAATCGCTTTTAGAAGCAACAACTGGTGCTGGCATTCTAGCATCGATCAATCTGTTTACATCTGCTTCATCAAGGATAACAGGAACTTCAACTTGAGCAATACCTTTAGAATTGATTTCGTAACCTGGAGGAGAGAAACGCTCTTCGTCGTCACAATCAGCAACTCCGTCACCATCACTATCAAGCGTTACACCACGAGTATCTACTGGGCAACCTTCACGAGTGTTTGGCTCTTTGTCGATATCATCTAAGATACCGTCACCATCTGTATCTGCATCATTGAATACAGGTCTTTGTTTAACTTCAGCTAAATCTTCAGCCAACATATCTAGTGGGCTAGACCACCATAGAGGAAGAGATTTATCATCTGTTTTCCCTAGAGCGATACCAAGACGTAGATTAGTATAGTTCATCAAGTCATCACTTCTAGTTACAGAACCAGAACCAGCAACTGTTTGATATTCTACAGCATCAACTAAATCAGCAGCTCTTCCGAAGAATTTTGATATTTTATGCTCAATTCCAAGGCTAAACTTACCAGATTTTCCTAATTGGAAAGCAAGACCTAAACCACCATTTGCGGCAGCACTAATATCCCATTTATCATCAAAGTTTCTAGCATCAGTAACATCAACCTTAGTGTCACCATCTACTGCATTAGCAGTAATGCTAGTAACTCCAAGACCGGCGAAAACATAAGGATTAATCTTGTTCTTCTTAAAGATTTTAATTTGATTTAAACTAGCAACAATAGCAAGGTCACCAGAAATAGTGGAAGATTCGTAAACAGGCTTCCAAAAACTAGGTCTAAAAGAACCATTATTTGCTTCTTTAGAATAAAAACCAGCATCAATAGTTCTGCGGTCTTCTTGCTCTTCTCCATTTAGGCGATTATAAGTTCCATCTAAACGAACAGAGAAAGTATAATCAAGAGCTTTTCTCAAGTGAAGGCCCACTCCAAAATCAGACTTCCAATCAACATCACCAGTTAAGATGGAATGACCAGCGTGGATACCTAGCTCCCACATATTTTTGGGCTTGGCTGTGATTTTTAGTTTTTCCTCCTGCGAATAGCTTTCAGTAAGCGCAAGGCACATAAAAAACACTAATAGTAAAGAAATTTTCCTTGTCATAGGGTTTTACTTTGATGATTAAAAAATAGGTGATCGTCTTATTATATTTGAATAATCTTAATAAAAGACAAATGAACTACAAAAGTATTGTTTTTTTTTTATGTCACAAATAT
>CALLVY010000047.1 GCA_938015925.1 uncultured Saprospiraceae bacterium | reverse complement strand
ACTCTATTTTCCACTAATGTAAATGTATTGTTATGACTGAAAAAATAAAAACCCGCTACCCTGCTATTTGATACAACTGAACGGCTCGTGAAATATTTTCCATTTATACGTATATGAAAAGCGGATTTTTTCTACTTCCTTTTCTATCACTCAATGCGTTTATGATAAATCAAGTTGGAAAAAAATATCATCTATTGGGTTATGGATAAAGTCTTTAGGCAATTCTGTTCTGTCAATAATAAAAAAACTATTTTTTATATAAAATTTTTGACCTGCTTTGAATTGAGTCATGGTACCAAGAGGTATGTTGTTAATCTGTTCTTTTTTTGACCAATCAATAGCTGTTTGTAATAGTAATCTTGATACTCCATACTTCTTACCTCTATACTCCTGCTTAACAAACATACTTTTTAATATGGCATTCTTATCCTTGAGCTTAATCACTCCGATCGTTCCAATTACTAAACCATCATTTTCCGCTACCCAATACTTATCGAATATTTTCTTTTTACTTGAAGAGTTAGAGGAAGAAATTGGTTCAGTAAATTCTTCAGAAATTTCCTTTATCAAAGCTCTTATTCCTTCCTCCTGTCTTTTTTGATATGGAATAATCTGTAACATACTTTTGATTTTAATCTTTGTTAAGCCTAACATATGCTTGTGCTATCACTCAGCGGAGCAACTATTTATTTTTTTTGAGCTAAGCATTTTGCATCTTTTTATTTTGCCACCACCTCAAAAGGTTAAAACCGCCAAGAATCACACAATGGGCTAAGACTACCAAAAGCGAGATTAATACCCACTCATTAGATAGAGGTGGTTCCGCATCTATATATTTAACCAATAGGTAGGTCGTATACAGAAACTGGATAAAATAACTCCATCTTAACATCGGTTTCCATTCAGACAAATCATGGGCGAACCTAATATTTAGGATTAGAAAAACAAAGACTGCAAACTCAACACTTTTAGTATAGAAAAAAATAAATAGAACTACAAAATAGGTAAGCTTGTTCATATCAATTTTATTTTTTAGTTTTCGATAGCGGCAGCGGGGTCCCGCTCCGCAAGCGGAAATGCCCCCTTTAACCCTATTGACCAGAAACAGAATCAGTCCCAGTAATTGATTTTTTTTCAACTGAATAAGAATCAAGCATAGCAGTAATATAATCTCTATACGAAGAAATCCCCTGAACTTGTTGAATTCTAAAATTACTAAAATCTAAATCACTCGGTGAAAAATTTGGATGGGCTGTAAAAATCTCATCTATCAAATTGGGAAGGGCCACTTGAAGAGATGCCTGGCTTTTTCCAATGACTTCCCAATTTACCCTATGATTTGCTGTTGCCAAATTATCGGCATAAAAAATAAAAGTATAATAATCATAAGTACTACCAGTCGTCACTTGAAGGTCATCAATTGTACTACCGTCTACCTGAAAATCAAGGTCAGGAAGTTGATACGTAGCAGCAACAGTATTCCCTTTTTCTTCTGTCCAATATCTTCTATTGCCCATAGTGACGGTCGTATAAACTTGAAATTCATCAAAAATACCGTCGGGGAATCTCAAATCATTTGAAGCAGCTCCATTATCATCGGAATGACTAAAGATATAATAAGGTCTATGCGGATCATCAACTCGGGTCGCACTCATATCTATTCGAACCTTATCGTTGGCTGGATAATTCCTAGTGACCGTCTCCAGCATTGGAATATCATCGTGATTAAATGTATCAACCGAAGTTCCAGTAACCCCTTCCAACCATAAATACCTGCCAAAACTTTGGTTGTCTCTTTTAAAAGTCATCAAAACATTATCAGGGGTTTGATTAAAATTATAATCATACACCGCAGTCCCACTAATTCCTGAAGTGCCACCATATCCTCCCGTACTAAAAAACACATCTCCTATATTCCCTCCCGTATTTTGGATAACTACCTTTGCTTCACCTCCACTTGAGTTAACCTCTTGTTCTCCTAGTAAGCTGATTTCGGCAGGATCTACATCTATGAAAGTTTTAATCGTGTAAACTATACTTGTACCATAATCCCATTCCAATACAAAAGTAGCATCCACCCGATTATCGGAATTGTCGAAGTCTGCATTTAAGACTACATCCGAAGTGTTAATCAAGTCAGCCTTTGCCAACTTTGCACCATCTTTGTCCGTCAAATAAATAGAACCTCTCTGTGTATAATTAGTGACCTCTTGATAAAAATAATCAGAAACCTCTACTTGAAATGAACTTAACACCGAGGTATCAATATCGTCCACCATACCTTCCTCTTTACATTGAAAAAATAAGAAGACTACGCATAAGAAAAGAATTGCTTTTTTCATTTTGATATTTTTTATTGTTGGTTTGTAATTGTTTTAGTAAAAACTTATGTTTTTTTTGCTGGTGCTACGCTCCGTGGTAGTACAGTACCTAGTATTCCGTTTGGCTCCGCCAAGTATTTATATTAGTCTTATTACCAATCAAAGCCAGAGACTTCTTGAATGCTTGACACTACTGCAGAGCAGTATCGCCAGCGTTCGTGCTTTTTGTTATCTCTCTTTTAGAAAGGGCGCCAGCGGAGTTATCTTATATTTACAATGTAACATAACATTATTAATACATATTTTTTATTTTGTTTCTTTCCACTTCATCCATCCACTAACCTGCATAATAAAATTAACAAAATGCATAAAGGACGGAAACCAAAGACTAGCATAGCCGCATACAATCATAACCAAGAATTGCCCGACTCCCATGATATGAAATCGCCTAATATTTTTTGCGATTGAATAACTCGAAACCTGCCAAAATCATTATAGCTGAAGTAATCTCTATTATTGTTTTAAGGTCAAAATTCATCTAAGCAAATTTATTTATTGGTAAATACACGAATCCATCGGTATAATTGTAAAAACAAGAACTGTTTCTGCATGGACAAGTGCTAGTTCTCAATGATCATGAATCAATGCCCAATGAAGAGGACAGCAGGTGCGGTATCGCCAGCGAGTAGTAAAACCTCCCCTAGAACAAAAGCAAATCCTACCTAGCTCAGAACCTCAGTTTCCCCTACAATATACCAAACTCCTACGCCATTTACATCAACCAATACAAACACCCTATCCTACAAAACACACCCCTTATAATATTTTAAATCCCTTCCAAAAACAACTCCGAAAAAATATTAACAGTTTCCACCGCAGCCAACTCTGGCGTCAAAGCCGTATCAGAAATCCCAGAAACTACCTTCGAAATATTATGATCCACTTTTCCTTTGTGACTCCAAGTGTTTCTGGAAGGAGCAGAAAGATAAGCGGAGAAATTATGATGTCCTGAACCTGGTCGTTCACCAATAATATGAATTATTCCTTTTGACTCTTTTGAATTAGCAGCATTACCAAAAAGCAATTCACCACATTGATAACCTGCCCGAACTCGACCATTGGTGATTAAAATATTTTCCTTGGCTAGAGAAAAACCTTTGGATTTTAATTTTTGTAAAAGTAATGTTATAAAAGGTTTTAAATGTCCTTCATCCATTAAGGCTCTAGCATTCAATCCATCTGAAATTAGTAGTTGAACATCAGGAATATCATTGCCCCATTGTTGAGAAACTTTTCGAATAGAAGCTATAGCATCATCAGATAGTTGCTCGCCAGATTCTGGATGGTAGACATAATCTTTTCGATCTTTGGAATTCGTAAAAATTGAAATTGCATTCGGTATTGTTTGTACAAAAGAAGAATGCATATCCGTCCAAAGACTTACTTTCGCATCTTCGTATAAGCTTCGAACCTCAGCATCTAGTGCTGGTTTTAAATCCCAAATATTTTCTCCGTAGCCTTCTGCAATTGGAACTCCTCTGCCTTTAATTTCTTCAATTAATTTTCTTCCTTCTGCAAAAATTTCAGACTGACTTCGCGCATCATTTTTCGCCAAACGATATTGATAATATACCCAAATTGGATTTCCAAAATGTTGTGTAGGATTTCCTATTTCATCAATGACTTTTATTTTTTTGAAAAAATCCCACATCGCATCATTCACTTTGTAATTGAATTGTTGGCGGATTTTGACATGATTATTAAATGCCGTAGTGAGGTAACTCAACATCGGATCATTTTTGGTAGGAAGTGCCATGAGGTAAGCAGGATTCGCAGGCATCACCTGTTCAATGCACCAATCTAAATCATCCAAAGTGACATCCATATGAAGTGTCGAACAAATGTCCAACCCAATAGTCAAACCATGCAACTTCCCCATTGCGGTATCTTCCAAGCAGCATCGTACCAGTTGTTCTTTACTTTTAAAAACTTCTGGCCCGATAAATCCAGCTACATCATTGACATGCACCCAAGGGGCATTTTCAACTGTCAAACCTTTTGATATATGTTGTTGGAGCGCTCGAATAAATCCATATTTCCGAGATTCATGAACCACCATATCAAAGCCTTCGCCATGCCCATTGGTAAAATCTGCTCCTTGCCCTGTCTCTGCATACAAACCATATCGACCATTTCTTTCCGAAAGATGGTCGATCATTTTTTCAATCGTAACATCAAAAGTTTTATTGGCCTCTACTGTTCCTGCCAAACTTTGAAACCAAATACCTGTGGTTCCAGGTTGGCTTTTTTCCACTTCCGCTTGTACATCTATATGTGAAAGCACACAGTTGGGAAGTACTTCCTCTAAACCAAAAGTGGTAATAATATCGTACAGCGTACTTTCAATTCGAGCAACTGATTCGGGAGTACTCGAAACTGGATTTGTCCCCAAAACCAAATCACCAACAGCGTACGACCACCCACAAAAAACTTGCATTCGAATATCATCAATATTATCGGTTGGAGAATTCGGTTGGATTCGTGCGCCCATATAACCCTTTGCTCCAATCTTACTTCCTGCTAATGGATTAAATATTTTTTGTCCAACTTGAATCAATTCATCATTGGTCATCAGTTTGACCACACCAGCAATCACATCACTTGATAGGCTGGGCATTATTATTTTAATTTCTGATTCGGGCTGTTTGAGGATGAAGTTTTTTAATTCGCCTAATGTCCAGTTTTTAATCTTTTCTTTTTGAGAAGGGTCTGTAGTTTGTTGAATCAATTGCGCCAGCTCATCTTCAAAAAGAAGGTGCTCGTCTAATTCCCCAATAGAAGTATTCGATAAAAGTTGTCGAGATAATTTTCTAGTTGTTTCATCTTTTGCAGCGACTCCAATGGTTTCGTCCCCTTCTTTATATGGATTGGCAAAACCTATAATTTGACGATATAAAGTGAGGTCAAATTTCCCATAAGTCCGATTTAAGAAAGTGAAGATATTCTCATTAGTTTGGACTTGTTCCAAATTATTGTTTAAAGTCATGTCGTCATTTTTTGGCGATGAAACTAAAGTATTACAGGATGGGAAAATTAAAGCCGTACTAGCAAGACTCGCTTTTTGAAGGAATTTCTTTCGAGTGATTTTTTTCATATGACAAGAATGATGAAGTTTTAAAATACTTTTCTAAAACTAAGGTTTCATTTTTTTAAATCAAAACGAAAGATTCAAATCAATTTTTAAGTAGTTAGCCAAAAGAAACCGCTGGCGCCATGGCTCTGCCTGGTGTCTAGTATTCAGGTTGGCTCTGCCAACTGTTGGTATACTTTTTTTATTATTTCAATAGAAGCCAAAGACTTTAAGAATGCTTCACACCAGCCAGAGGCATGGCGCGAGCGGACACCAGCGGTTAATCTTTCGTTCCCCAAGGAGCATCTGGAGTTTCAATGGTTTTAGTCAAATCAAAACGAACGGTAAACAAGCGATCAGTTCCTAAACTACGAAGATTTTAAGTGAGACTTGTTTCATCTATAGTAAACCACCAAATGTTAGTAGAAGCTGGAGGCAATATTTCTGAAGTATGTGCATCTGCAGGAAACATCAGGAGATTTGCTAAACCATGATTAGAACTTATGCCACCATATTGGGTTAAATCTTC
The DNA here is from genome assembly GCA_938015925.1 of uncultured Saprospiraceae bacterium. GTDB lineage: Bacteria > Bacteroidota > Bacteroidia > Chitinophagales > Saprospiraceae > CALLVY01. Next base: position 659 of record CALLVY010000047.1, on the reverse strand, counting down.
TTCTGTACCATCTTTATGACGATGATCGTGCTTTAGACTAATTATTTTCTCGTCATTCATTTTTAAAACCCAAGTACGAGATTTGTCTTCGCCAACAAAAAAAGGAATCCTCATCTCGTTAGTATCACAAGAACGTACATGCATTACTAATTTTTTTCCTGTAAAACTATCTCCTTCGACTGCACCTGCTATAATTTCACCTTGGTAAGCATTTCCACAATGTGCTTCTAGTTGTTCCCAGAATTTTTCTGAGCTGACTTGTGCTTTCTCTTGTGCTGTCAGGTGTAGTGGTAAGAAAAGTAAAATACAGAATAGTGCTTTCATCTTTTATGTTTTATGTTTTTAATAATTATTTATTTTGCAGTTTTTAAACATGCTCTTATTCTTTATTAGTTTTCTTTTTCCCAAAAAAATATTAGTCCTTAATTATTGGCTATTCAAGACAGGCCTTCTGGAATAACATTTGGAAAATTGTTTTTTATCTATATCGATCAAACCAAGCCAAGATATGTTCAATCTTTGTAATCAATTGACTCGGGCGTCTGGAAATAAAATGTGGCGCTCCTGGCACCTCCACCAACGCGGTTTCAATCCTTCGAATTTTCAAAGCATGATAAAGTTGCTTAGCCTCTGAAAGTGGTGTCCGTAAATCTGAAGTG
>CALLVY010000046.1 GCA_938015925.1 uncultured Saprospiraceae bacterium | reverse complement strand
TCCTTGGGAAGTGGAATTGGTTTTTGATCCGGATAAGGTATTGGTCAAAAGTGAGCACATCGTGGTGTCTTCGGATGGGTGGATTTTGGATCATGCGCGGGAGTGGTTTAATTTGGGGGGATATCTTATGGAGGAGCATTTAGAAGGGTTGAATTTGATTGAGGTTTAGGGCTTGGAATTCATCTGCTTGGAACTGCTTATTGAGTCGATGCTAAGCTGGGTTTTAAAATTCACGCAACAAATAGTAATAAGTTTACGTATAAAAAGAAAATAGAATTTATATTGTTATCACAATAGACTTGCAATTATAAATTCACTCTATTAATAACCCCTTTAAAACAAAAAAAAATGTCAAGAACATTAGGAAGCGTAACAGCGCAAGGATGTTACAATGGAGACAAGAGAATCAGCAATGCTAAATTCTTACACAACTGTACGACTGCGGGAGGAAATAATGTCCAATGGACATTCGAAGTATTCGAAGACGGTGTACTGATCGGCCATGTGATCGCCGCCTTAAGCAACTCCTTTAAAGGAAATGAAGCGGCCCAAAAGGCTCAGCTTATTAAAATTGCAGAGGCATTAATCGCAGAAGAAAAAATCGCAATGGTAGCAATTAAATAGGACTTTCTTTCTAGTATAAAAACCCACTGCTTTGCTCAGCTTTAGCAGTGGGTTTTTATATAGCGGTAGGATTCCAAAAAGGAACTATCTTGAAGATAGCTCCTTTCTTACACGGCTTTCCGAATGGGAAGATTTTTTTTACAAAGTTCACAAAGAAGTCGTTTTATTTTTTATAATACTTTCGGAGTAATTCCTTATAAATTTCACAATTGGTCAGACAATTTCCTTTGTCGTCGATGATAAATTTTTCTACACTTAACTCCTTATTAGGGCTCAGGTATCGGCAGCTAATTTCAATCTGATGGAGATCAGTAAATTTCACCTCATCAAAAATGGGCGGAATGATTTCTGCGCCAAATAAATTTACCACACCAATATCTTTTAATACCCCTTTTTGCACAATCGCTAATTGATTGCGATACTCAAAAATTGTTTGGTATTTAAAATCCACTACCACCTTTCCTTGCAGGTCGACAATTCCTGCCTCGCTCTTACGACCTAAGGTATTCCAACTCTTCTTTCTCACTTTAAAATATTGATCGCCCAAATAGGCCACTTCGTCATAAGGCCCAAAGACCAACTGTCTTTTGTCATTGTATAGGCTCCATTTGTCATTCGCGGTTTTTATCAAATAATAGCCGGGTTGAATTTCGTATTTTTCTTTGTAGAATTCTCCAACTTGTAATTGGTAATTTTTTTTATCCATTAAATTAGATAAACCACAGGCTCTAATTTCATGGTATTGCTCGTCAAACCTACCTATTATTTCTACTTTCCTATTATTGCAAGTTGGTAAAGCAATGCGTCCTTTTTCCTTTCCCTTAAAATCAAAAATTTGACCCTCCCCTTCCATCGGTCCTGCAAAAATTAATTTTATATCACTGAGCCATTGCAAGCTTTCAAATTCTACGGGAAGGATAAAGCTTCCATCTTTATACAGGATCCCATATTTATTGGATTGCTTCACCTTGGAAAATCCGTGGGCATCAAACTCACTCATCTGTTCGTAGATTGGTTTATGGATTTCTCTGCCTTTGGCATTTAGCAATCCCCATTTACTATATTTTCTAAATCTATAAACCCCTCTTGGTGTTGACTGGTATAATTCTTCATAATCTGGCTTGATTAGAAATTTTCCTTGCTCGTTGATTGTTCCCCAAAAAATTCCACTTTTCACAAAAGCAAAGCCCTGCTCATTAAAATCGCGATAGCCTCTGAAATACATTTTCTTGCCACCGATTCTTTGAAAATCTTGATCGAATAATTTCCAATTTAAGCTCCAGCCTACTTGAGCCCAACAATAATTATTAAATTTTGAAAATTTAATCTCTGAAAATTCTTCCTTTAATAACATCCCCTGTTCAACATCGAACACACCATGTAAACCATCTGACTGCTTTAACAAAAAGGTATTCTTTATGATCTTCGTAATTTCCCTTTCCCTTGCCGGAAGAATCATTCCTTTTTCATGGTGAACAATGCCACGCCTCCTAGGTCCTTCCCGATAAATCGTATAGCCATTTTTACCACTTAAACTTACCGGCTTTTGCAAACCGGATTTAACAATAACTTTTCCTTTTTGATTAACAATACCATAGTTGTTATGGTAAATTTTAATCATTGGGGCAAAGCCATATTTATCCAAGCCTCCAATACTACTATATTCAGCAGGCAAGACAAAGTCTCCTGACCGATTAATCAAGCCACATCTCTCCTTGTTCGTATTAGCTCGAAATAAATTCTCTCCCGAAAAGGCTTGGATTTCTTCAAACACAGGAGATAATATGGTTCCATTTTCATCCATCAAAAAATGTGCTTTGGAAGATTTTTGGAGGACATAGGTTTTTCCCGAGATATGTTTCAATTTATTTATCCCTCCAAACTCCTTCACCACTTTTCCATTGACATCGATAAAAAACCATTCTCTATTTTTTTGTACAATCGCTTTCCCATTGTAAAAGCGATCGGCAAAATCATATTGATAAGTGATTACCGGCTGGCCACTTTTATCCATATAACCATAGACATTAAATTTCTTGACCATCCTCCTCCCCTCGTGCAATTCCCCAACGATGGTATAATTTGGATCGTTTTTTAAATCCTCTACATTAAAACCAAAGCTGATGCTTCCATTTGCTTCTTTGATTTCATAAACTTCGTGGTCATTGGCCATACAATTCAAGCCGCGAATAATGGCCATTCCTTTTTCTTCTACCTCTTTGATTTGCTTATTTATTTTGACGAGCTCTGCAATGGGAGCACTATTTTCTGCTTTCAGATTTTCTAATTCTCGTCGACTTATACCGGCCTCAATTTCATCTACCACTACCTGCACTTCCGACATAAACTTTTGCTTATTCGAATCAAAATCTTGATTGGCTTTTTTTATTTCTGAGAGTGCACGAACGGATTTTTCTTTTTCTTTTCGCGATGCTTCTTTGGCCAGTTCCGCAGCCCTTTCTTTTTGCTCCGCTATCTTTATTCTTGCTTCTGCTTGTTTTAGCAACTGGTCCGCTGCTTTGGATTTTGCAATGATCTCTTGTCTTTCTTTTTCTAGTTTTTTCAAATCTTCTGCCACTCCCAAGAGGTCTTCTTTGGGAATATACACCACGGTTACATTATCATTGCCCACAAAGGTAGGTCCCGAAAAATTGCCTCCCGATATTTGTACGGTACAGGCATCGCCACTCCCTTGCGCCCCTAGGCCCGTCAGCCCGAAGCAACAAAAAGCCAGGATAAAAGCAAGGGCCTTTCGCTGATTATTTTTCCTTTTCATTGATTTCAACTTTTACTTCTTCATTGCCAATAAAGGTGGGGCCAGAAAAATCGCCGCCGGTGATTTCAATTTTCTTATTCGATGATTTAGCGGGTGCTGTTTTAGCTACTTTTTTCTTTGGAACCGGGATTGCTTTTAAGCGAATTTGCTGGAGGTCAATAATGGATTTTTCCTCGTCTAGGAATTTACGATTATAGGATTCAAAACCTTCTTTTTGTACCAATACTTCCCTACCCGATTTACCGGAAGGCACCTCACTAAAAATAAAGCGTCCCGAATCATCTGTATATTCTGCCGACCGATTAGCACCAAGCAATTCTACTTTGGCTCCCTTGAGCGGAAGTCCTTCTTTTTCACTAAAAACCAATCCTATAATCTGCCTGGATGTTTCTGTAACTTCTTGAGGAGCAGTTGCCGTTTTTTCTTCTTCCAGTGGTGTTTTTGCAGGAAGTATTTGTTCCTTGGCTTCTTTGATATCATCGGTCGCTTTGATCACTTTAGAAAAAGTAATATAGCCAATAATCAGGATCGCCAAGACGACAAAAATAGGTTGGTTTTCAAACCAACGTTTCGCCTGGCTTAATTTCGTGGGTTCTTGTGTCATCGTCTTTTAGTCTATTAATCAAAGGACTAATATAGAAATAAAAAAATAAACGAGGATTGTTAGATGCCTGGAACAAGAAAGGAGCTATCGCGATGATAGCTCCTTGCTTACCTGGCTTTGCGAATGGGAGAAAGATTTCAAGAAAGGCCTAGCTTGAAAAGAAAAGATATATTGTTGAGGAGATTTGGGTTAACATAGGGCCTATCGGGAAGATGAATGTCATCAACTTAGCGCCTACCTTCCAGATAGGCGCTACGTTGAACTCGAATAAAATCAACAAAAAGCCTCTTCTTCTCAACTCAGATCTTTCCTTAAATTGATGCCATTCATTGGAAAAATAGACCCTCGTATGTTTATCAGATTTAGCTTATAGCTGTTCCCCAAATAAACAATCCTTTTTTCATCATTCCACCTTCACCACCTTCAAAGCATAAGTGCGATTAAGCGATTTTAAAAAGATAAAATAAGTGCCGCTACTTAAATCAGATAAATCCAATGCGACTTCATAAAAACGCTGATCTGCATAAGTCGATTCCTGCAAAAGTTGCCCGGATTCACTGACGACCTGTAGATCTACCGCATAAGGTCTTGTCAGTGCGATGTCCAATTGAATTGCTCCTAAAGTCGGATTCGGATAAAGGCTTACCTTTTCGAAATTGAGATAGGCTAAAGAATCTACGGGCTCACCAACAGAAGGCACTGCGCGATTATTGGTGATCAATAAGGTTTTTGTAATGGTATCCGTACAAAAAGCATTGGAACTTATCAATCGCGCTTCATAAAACGACTGTGGCTGAGTAGACACATAAGGATAGCTAAAAAGCGGATTATAAACGGTGCTGGTGGAATCATTCATATCTCCGTATTCCCAATACCAGGAAATCGGATCAGGAAAAGACACATCTACAAATTGGACTTCCTCCGAAGATAAAACCCGCACGGTATCCACATTCAAAACCAACAAACCGGAAGCCACGAGAAAAGAGGCTTCATAACGCGTGGGCGATTGGCCAACTTCGAAATTTTCCGAAAGGCTACATCCATTAAAATCGGTAAGCGTCAAACGGTACTCCCCTGCGGTTAGATTGTAAGGGTCTTCCGATGTAGTACCATTGTCCCAGGAAAAAGTATAGGGTTCGCTTCCGCCAAAAGTAGTGATATTGATATAGCCATCCTCATCCGTTTTACATCCGGCGATTTGAATAGCATTTTCGATAGCAAGGGAATCTGGTTCGATTATTTCAAAATTCTCGATGACAGAACAGCCTTTGGCATCGGTAATGGTAGCCGTGTGGATTCCTTTTGCAAGCGCTGAAATAAACAGCGTCGTTTCACCGCTATTCCAATTGACCGAATAAGGCGATGTACCTCCGGTGATCGATAAATCAAGCGAGCCATCGGCTTCGCCAAAACAAGAAATATTCATTGCAATGGCCTCCCCCATCAAAAGCTCCGGTTCCAGCACTTCAAAATTTTCAATCAACAAACAACTATTAGCATCTGTCACCGAAGCGGTATAAGTACCGGCAGCCAAATCAATGATCGGAGTTCCTGATTGACCATTGTTCCAATCGATGTTATAAGTTCCTGTGCCACCAGATATTTGTAAATCAATCGCACCACTACCATCTTCAAAACAATTGAGGGAATCAATGGTCGCCAGGATAGCTACTGGTGCCGTTGGTTGGAAGATTTCTGCGCTATCGAGTAGCACACAGCCTTTGGCATCGGTGAGCGTGAGGTAGTAAATACCGATATCGAGATTTGCGATACTGGAGGTGTTTCCCATGTTGCTCCAAGCGTAGGTATAAGGTTCGGTACCTCCGGTGATAGAAGCAGAAGCACTTCCGGTACTTTCTCCAAAGCAGGCAACATTAAAAGTGCTCATTTGGGAAACCAACAAATCAGATTGGGTAACTTCTATGGCAGAACTAGCTATGGAACATCCAACGACATCCGTGACGGTACAAGTATAAAATCCGATTGAAAGATTACTTAAACCTGGGCTAATCGCGCCCGTACTCCAAAGATAAGAATAGGGTGTTCCCATTCCACTTACGGTCAATTCTATACTTCCATCATTTCCACCAAAACAACTTACAGGACTTGGCGTTTCTGCGCTAATCATCAGGTCACTTCCCAGCAAATTAATAACGATGTTATCGGTTTCAAAAGTACAAGCTACGGCATCCGTAATGGTACATTTATAAGGCCCGGCAATTAGATTGGAAATAGCATTAGACATTCCTCCGTTGGACCAAAGATAGGTATAAGGTGGAGTACCGCCGGAAATAGTAATAGCAATGCTTCCGATGGTAGACCCTCCACAGGTGGTATTTTGAGTCGCGACATTTGTTAGAATTAAAGGACTGGGTTCCATGATTTTGAAGGTGTCACTAAAAAGGGTGCAACCTAAAGAATCGGTGAGTATGCACCAATAATCTCCAACAGGAAGGCTATCAATTATTGGAGTCGTTTTTCCATTATTCCAAAGAAATTTATAAGGTGTGGTTCCTCCACTAAAACAGCCCAAATCGCCCCAGCTTACGAGCCCTGTAGAATCACCTGAACATAGAATATCTCTAGTAAAAGTACACGCGGCTTCATCAAGAAGTTCAAAGGGTTGGTCAACAGAAATAGAACTTTCAAAATAAGAGCAATCATTGGCATCAAAAACGGTATACTCATAAATACCAGCTACAAGGTTGTTAATGCTTTGGGTAGTTTCGCCAGTGTTCCACAGGTAGGTGTAAGGAGGAACACCGCCACTTGGGTTAAGGCTTAGTGATCCATCCATTCCACCAAAACAGGTGACCTGGGTTTTGACAAGCTCAACGGCAAGTGGTTCCGATGGTTGAGAGATCATAAAATCTAATTCATAACAACCTCCTATTCCTGAAACGTTTGTTATCGTAACAGAATAAGTACCCACACCAAGACCGGATTGACTAGAAGGACTATAAGTGATTAAGTCCAACCCACTCCCATTTGTAGTGGCCCATTCCAGTACAACGAAATCACTATCATTAACATCCAGCACATCAATCGTTAAATTGATACTTCCATTCTGTTCTCCAAAACATTTTATCTGCTCTATAGAATCTATAACTGCCCAGATAGGTGGAGCTGGATCATTGACCATTACGCTGTCAGATGCGGTACAGCCATATTCATCGGTGACGGTGACTAGGTAAGTTCCGGCAAAGAGATTGTCAATAAGTCTACCTGTTGCTCCAGTGTTCCAGAGATAAGAATAAGATCCAGAAGGATTTCCTCCATTACCACCTTGTGAAAAAATACTTGCGACTCCATCGGCCCCACCAACGCAGCTTACATCAGTCGAATCCTTAAAGACCAATTCCAAACCGAAGGAAGCGGAAAGCACAATCGTATCTGTATTCGAGCAAGCTGTATTGAATTGATTTTCTACCCGTACACTAATCGCTACTTCCGTTCCAGTTGAAATTGGCGCAAAGTCGATTTGAGAAGTAGTCCCTAAGGAAGTGTTGGTCGATTCATTGGTCCATTGGTAATTAAAATTTCCGGGACCTTGGTCTGCATTGAGAATAATTTCATTGGGGATTAGACAGAAAGTGGTATCCTCTCCTAAATCGATAATGGGTAATGGAATACTGGAAATCGCAATCGTATCCGAGAAAAGACAGCCCAAAGAAGTGGTACTTACATTCATAATCACCTCTTGCGAAATGCCGACATTATCCGTATAGATATAATTGGCTTCCGTGGATACTTCTCCTCCATTTAGCGTCCAGGAATAAGTTACTCCGGGAGTAGCATCACTCAGCAAAACGGCTTGACCAATACAAGGAAAAACCGTTTCGTTTAGAATGGGCAGGGAACTTAAAATCTCTAGCGCAGGAATCGCTTCCTGAACGATAATCAGCGTATCCGTTCCATAGCATTCTGACACATCATAGGCATAGACCACCAAAGTATCTGCCAGCGATCCGCCTTTCAAGTTTTCACTAAGGATGGTATAGCTTCCAGTGGTCTCCGGAGCTTGGCTTAGCCCATTCCATTCCCAAACGTAATAGTCTGGAATACCTGCTAAGGTAGCCGTAGTCACCAGACTATCCTGTGCGATACACAAATCCAATTTTTCTCCTTCTGCGATTTCTACTTCTGGTGGATTGGTACAATTGGCCAGCGTCCATAGTCCTTGCAAATCATCGATGGCATTGAGGGAAACAGTGTTGGCGACCGCATCATTGCTAGTGACTCCTTTGCTTACAAAGCCGCCAGGACCTGAAATAGGTTTTCGCCATAGTTCTAAAATACTTTCATCCCCTACTCCAAATATATCTGAGGTAGCTCCTTCGAGATAATGAAAGGTAAAATTCATATCAAGGCTTAGCGGATTGGTCGATTCAATTTCGTAATAGCGTTGGATGGCTTCCGGATTATTGATCCCCAAATCATAAGGATAATGCCCGCGATTAATCGTTAGAATAGCGGCTCCCAGTTCGAGACCAGAGGTTTGAATTTCAGCGCCCAGGTTACCTAAATTTAGAGGCGAGGTATAGCTTGCAAAAGAATTATCCAAGCCCTGAGAAAAAAACACTTTCCCTCCCGCTACAGAAGAAGCTCCATCAAATATTCTGTGATCATCCGACTCATTAAATATTTTTGGAAATTGATCAAGGTTAGCAACTGTCAAAACTGCCAATCTGTAGTTGAGCTCTACATCCCGATTATTTAAATCCAGACTTCCGGTTCCAAATTCCAGGATATTACGAATGCTCATGGGGGCTTCCAGCCGGACCAATTCATCGAAGTTATCTTTCTTAATTTGCAGGTGGAAAAAATTAGTAGAATCACTGGAACCGCGAATGGTTTGCAGATTATTGCCACACATAATCACTTTGGTATTGTCACTTTCTGCACTGATATTTTGACCACTGCGGGTAAAAAGGGCTGCATCGGAATCTGCATTATTGTTGATGTCTCCAGTCAGATATAAATCACAATCGTCATAAGAATGAAAGAAGCCTGGCGGCAATACGCCTCCTGTTGTTCCTTCGACTTCTATCGCTCCGTCAACATATAAGATGGGATTTCCAATCATTACCGTCCGTAGGTTTTTACTGTAGAAAATAGTGCTGGAAGGATCTGGATTTATCCCAGCCAATAAAGCTGCTGGAGCAGCGGTCACGATCAATTTTGCGGGTTCGGAAATCAAAGACTCTAGCCCACTACATCCATCCCCTTTGATGATACAACGGTATTGATTTTGGTGCATGGCTTCCTCTGCGGCAAGGATACTTAAGAGTTTTTCTTGACTACCGCTGTAGCTCTGATTGTCTTGGACATCGACAAAACCAGTTCCGGTATCAACTTGCCACTGGTATTGGGTATTCAGACCAGAAGCTTCCACTAAGTAACTGTGGTATTGGCCCTTGGAAGCAGTGCCATCCGATGGCTGTTGATTGATCACTACATCTTCCAAAAGTATCTCGGAGGCGCGACTGCGCAGGACTCCGGTACCGCTGGTGAGCAAGCAACGAAAAGCCCATTGATTCATTCCTTTGCGGAGGGTAGCAATCTGCATCACCGGGCTGGTGATTCCGCTATAATTGCTTTCACTGGGTTTTATATTTCGAAAGCCCCGGCCTTCGTTGACCTGCCATTGATAGCCAATATTATTGCCGCTGGCGGTCACCGAAAAACTACTGCTGCTCCCTGCACAGATGGAGATACTTTCGGGCTGCTGCTGGATAGCGATCGCTGTGGCAGAAGTCTCACTTTGGCTTGATAATACCACCGGCATCAAAAGTCCAAAAAGTAAAAATATATAAAAGGATAAAAACCTATTCATGGTATTGTAATTAAAACTGGATCGAAAAGGAATCGGCTAAATATTGAACCGAAATGAATATTTTTTTACTTTTTAGAAAGCGAAACACTAGCTTCCTTAGCCTTCTCTGATCTTGAGATTTTGGTCAGTTGTTTTTCCATTGCGGCCAAAGTTTTTTCAACTTGCTTTTGTTGATTTAAAAGTCTTGCCACCGTTTCTTCCAACTCTTCTATTTTTTCTTCTTGCACTTGAATCGTCTCCACATTTTGTTTGGCTACTTCTAAAACATAGATGGCCAATTTATTGTATTTCACTCCATCAGGTCGTCCCTTGTCATCGTAAAGGACCAACTTTTCTAAACCAGCTTGATCCATCTCTTCTGCGATGTATCCATAAAGCCAGCTATCAGGGTTTCCATATCCCTTTTTCATTTTATATTTTTTGGGCGCAATCTTCAGGATGTTTGAAAAATCATCAATGAAAGGAGAAATATTTTTTTTATACCTTTT
>CALLVY010000045.1 GCA_938015925.1 uncultured Saprospiraceae bacterium | reverse complement strand
TAAAAAGTCTTCCTTAGATTTTTCTAAACAGTGACTTTCAATAAATGCTCCTCTTCCACTCTAATCTCAAAATGTATTTTCACGCTATCCGAATAATAATAAGAGCAGCGTTTTTTACAATATTGAATCGGCAAGCCAATGTCTTTCATTTCGCTGATCAAACGAAAAGTATGTCGCAAAGAAAGATTTATCCGTCTGGCCAATTCCTTTGGTGACCCTGTTGCCTTAAGCCGAATCAATTGATCAAGCTGTTCTAACTGCTGAATTTTTCCAAATAAGTTCATATCTATTTTGTTTTCCCATAGCCCATTGGACTTTCCATATTCCCGATTATTTTTTCTTACTTCTTCTTATATCGAACAAGTAGAATAAAGCTGATCGGCAATCATCATTTATTTACCTCAATAGAATTTCAAGTAAAGGAAAATTGGAGAGAGAAGAAAGTGACAATATGTAGACTGGAGAAGATCATTTGTCGACAGGCCTATGACAATATATATACAAGGCTTGTAAGTGGCTGAAAATAAAGGACTTATTTTTCAATCTAAAAATCAGTAATTAAAAAGAAGCATCCGGTTTTTAACAAGTTTTAGCAAAGCAAGAATCCATAAAACACAAATAGCCACCTCGAAAATCGAGATGGCTATCTGAATAAAATTAAATTATTTTAAAGTCCGTCCGTCTTAGTAGTAAGAATACCTTCTCACATTCGCTGCATATTTGGCCAATCGCAGAACCTGGCAGGTGTAGCCAAATTCATTATCATACCATGCATAAATCGTCAGATTTTTTCCGCTCGGAGATACGATAGTGGAAGGAGCATCTACAACAGAAGTACTCGTCATTCCTACCGCTTGAGAAGAAACATATTCTGTAGAAGCAGAGTAATGCAATTGCTCTACAAAATTGCCATGCAGAGATGCTTTTTTCAATAAGTCATTGATTTCCGCCACAGAGGTTTCTTCATTGACGACTAGATTGAGAATCACCAAGGAAACATTGGGAGTCGGAACCCGAACGGAGTTTCCGGTCAACAATCCTTTTAGATGAGGTAAGACTTTGCTTACGGCAGTAGCCGCTCCTGTCGATGTCAACACCATATTCAAAGGTGCTGCTCTACCACGTCGAGGTTTCTTGTGAAAATTATCGAGCAAGTTTTGGTCATTGGTATAGGCATGAATTGTTTCGATATGACCAGAGGTAATACCCAAAGCACTATCAACAACCTGGATGATTGGAACAATCGCATTGGTCGTACAAGAAGCCGCACTAAATACTTGATGCTCTCCTTCACTCAAAGCAGACTGATTGGCACCATGTACAATATTTGGAATGTCTGTACCTGGAGCGGTCAAGAGTACTTGGCTGGCACCTGGTCGCAAATGACGACTCAATCCAGCTTGATCTCTCCAGACGCCAGTATTATCAATCACGATGGCATTTTCAATACCATACTCCGTATAATCAATATCTTCTGGTTGACCTGCAAAAATAAGTTTAACCCGATTACCATTGATGATCAATTCGTTTCCGTCAGGAGCTACTTCAATCACACCAGGGAAATTGCCATGTACCGAATCTTTTTGCAAAAGAGCTGCCCGTTTATTCGCCTCTTCATAACGATCTTTCATTTTAGGGCGAATGACAATTGCTTTTAGTCGCAACTGCTCTCCTTTTCCGGTAGTCATAATCATCCGACGTGCAGCCAAACGGCCAATACGACCAAAACCATAAAGGACAACATCCTTAGGTGCACCGTTTTTCTGACCGTTATTGATCATTCCGGACAGTTTATCAATTACAAAAGCATCAATGTCTTCGTAATTCGCTTTTTCTGTTAGCCACTCTGCTCCCATTCTCCCAATATCAATTTTGGCAGGCGCCAAATTTTCGATATTCGCGATGGCATGTGCAAGAGATAAACTGGTATCAACAGAAATTGGCTTATTGACATAGTTTTTAGCGAAAAGATGGTGGTTCAATAATTCACTTGGACGGCTATCGTAAATAGCTCGGTGAAAGATAATCAGTTCAACAGATTTGTCGAAACGGAGTTCTCCTACAATTTGTAATAACTCCAAAGCTGTTTTTTCCTTCTCGCGCCAAGATCTGAGGGCAGAATCATTTTCGTCGCGTATCAGCAGGTTTTTCTCTTTCATTTTTAAATAATTTGGAACAAGCCATTTTGGACTTGCTTGTTATTTGGTTAGAATTTGGTCTGGTCTTAAATCAGGATACAAAGGTACGTATCCTTTAAAATATAGAGGAATTTTAAACCTATATTTTGGTGCAGATTAGCATTTATCCTAAAATAGTTTTTTCGTTAAAAACGAAAAAGCACCTTGGACTTTCGTCGCAAGATGCTTTTTATTTTTATAGGAAAGCTTAAATAAAATTAAGCGCCTAAGTAATTTTTCAGCAATTTACTTCTGGAAGTATTCCGAAGTTTATTGATGGCTTTGTCTTTAATTTGACGCACGCGCTCGCGAGTCAGACCAAATTTCTCCCCGATATCTTCCAAAGACATGGGATGCTCAACACCGATGCCGAAGTAGAGTTTGATAACATCGCACTGGCGATCAGTCAAAGTACTCAAAGATCGATCAATTTCTCTGCGGAGTGACTCGTTGTATTCTAATCCCTGATCCGTACCAGGGGTTGCGCTATTTTCGAGTACATCCAGGAGGGAATTGTCTTCTCCTTCGACGAATGGA